>CANJHO010000181.1 GCA_947474165.1 Legionellaceae bacterium | reverse complement strand
GTATTGTTTAGAGATAATATTTTTTCAGCGGTCATTGAGGGGTATTGCAAAGCGGGTGGTTCTATCAATGAAAGTGAGATGCATGATGCGTTTTATGGTCTGATTGGTGGGTGCCAAGGCTGGCTTGAGTTTAATATGTGTCGTTCGTTGCCCTCGTCTGGTTATGATATTGATACTCAAATACTGGGTATTAAAGAAACAGAATTAACATTAAAAAAATTGCATTTTCTATTCAAAAATATAGAGCGGTTTATTGCCCTGCTTAAAAAATAAAATTTGATATTATTTGTTTTTTGGTTTTATAATTTGCAGTTTGGGTGGTTTATGATACAATGTCGTTTTTAATTAGATCAGGATTTATTTAAATGAATGCTTTTATTGGTACATTATTCAACAGATCGGAGTGGATGAAACGGGCGGATAAACTCCAAAATATTCGGAGTTTCGATGGTATCCAATTAAATCCCACGGGATCCACTTTTGTTATCAAGCAAACGCAAAATAAAATGAATAATGAGAGAGTGTTATCTCTTTTTTTGGAGAAGAAAAATAAGACGGATAATGAATCTAATGTTGTTTGTTATGTCAAAATAAGTGACTCTAAGGACTCTTATTATAACGTGAGCATTGATGATAATGAGCTTGGCGAGCATGCTAATGACATTAGGAGCGCATTAACAAATACGACGACTACCCTTACGCCCGATCAAGAAAATGTAATTTTACAAATTATATCCAATAAAGGGTACGTAGGGCGTGTGGCGCCATGTAAATATAAAGACATGCAAGGCTCAACTTTGTTGCGCCATCTCAGTAACGATTATGGTCATTATAGGTTTTTGCGTCCTTATCAATCCACATGGGATGCTGTAGCTTCAACAGTGAGCCCGCTCTTCAGCTTTTGTTTCCAAGTAATGGATGCTTTTATAATGGCGGCATCAACTGCAGTTATGCTCCTAGTTAGTGCTACTTTAGCGGTGCGGGGTTTTGTAACAGGTGATTATTCAGGTGCAAAAAAGGCATGGGACATCAGTCTCAATTTCGCTGCAGGAAGTTTAATTTTTGCACTAGATGCGGTAGATGATCTCCTCGCTGGCATAGTAGCGCCAATACCAAGAGCATGTGCAACACTGGCAAAAGCCTTTAATCCACAGGGTAGTGTTGAAACAACCGCAACAAACTCAAGCTTGGCTGTCTGATAAAAAACTTAGAATGAAACCGGATGAAGAAAGGGCTATTATTCAACTCAATAGACCACTTCCTCTGGTTTTTTTGAAGGGTCCGTGACGTCGCCATAGGAGATTAGCGCTCCTGAAAACAGGATTAGATACTATTTAATAGTTTGTTCTGACGCCCTGGGATTTCAAGTCTCTCGCCCAGCTATTTGAACTAGGGATCATCACGGACCCACATATTTTATACCAAGTTTAATTTCTCTTAAAGCAGCAAGCCATTGTTTGACAAAAAACACCCGTTAAATTGATTGAATTATATCACTGTGGTAAAATAATGCTCTTTTTCGAACAGTATAGATCCCCCTATGAAATCCAACTTACGTCCCTCTAAAGCGCATGAAACGGTATCGGATAGTGCAATTGAACTAGAATCAACGTTTTCTGCAACACACGATCCGTTTATAGATCTTCAGACACAAATCAGCGAATTGAGTTTTAAAATCGTGAGTCACCTCACGACTCTCGGTGATGGCACTGGTGGAATGATTCAAGAAGCACTCGCACTGTTAAGTCAGTATGCAATTGCAAATAGTATTCTGCCTATTAAGCAGACGCTTTTGGGGGGCTAAAAGCCCCCATTTGACTTTAGCCATTTTCAAACCAATGTCCGTTTGCCCTGAGGAGGCGCACTCAAATATAAATCGTTATGCACTAAAGCCAAACGCGCCGTCTCGAAGGGTTAGGTCGGGACAAGCGGCTAACACGGTAATTTTCAAAGTCTACAAATTCTGATGACTTTTAAAAATAGAAAAGCAGCCAGAGGTTAGGTTGCGCTTACAGTCTAAGTTAGGTGCAGCACCCTTCGAGACGGCGCGTGTAGTTTTCCGTTATATCGATTTATATTTGAGTGCGCGCCTCCTCAGGGCAAACGGACATTGGTTTGAAAATGGCTAAAGGCGCGCCACGAAACGCCTAATAAACATTAGTGGCTCTTGCAGCAGCGGGACTGGTTAGTGCTTAATAGACGACCGGTAGCTGTTAATTCCTAAGGCAACAATGAATAAACAACAAGTTTTAAAAATATGTGAAGCATTTCAGCTGGGCTCTGTGTTAAATGATGCCATTCCCGTGAGCGGCGGTTTAATCCATCGAATGTGGCGAATTGATACTAGCTATGGTTCTTTTGCAATCAAAGAATTAGATGCAGCCATTATGGCGCGTCCTGGTGTTCATAACAGTTATATTCAATCTGAAAAAATTGCGGCCCTTTTAAAAAGAAAAAAAATTCCAGCCGTGACCGCGTTACTGATTAATAACCTGACCCCTCTTTATGACATTGATGGGGTTATAGTCATGGTGTTTCCCTGGGTTAAAGGTAAAACATTGTTGGTCAATGAAGTTACGTCCCAACATGCAACTCGAATAGGTATGACGCTAGCAGCTATTCATACAGCTAATATTCAACTCCCAGATGCGTCTATCTCTGAAACACACATTATTCCCCCCCTGCGATGGCAAACGCTTATCGATGAGGCTATCCAGAATAAATTATCTTGGGCAACCACAGCGAGCAAAAATTTACCTGACCTTATCGCTCGGAGTGATGCTTATCAAAATGCCAAACAACGCCTTAATCAACATTTAGTGATGAGCCATAGAGACATGGATCCTAAAAATGTACTTTGGCGGGACGATAATTTACCTATATTAATCGATTGGGAGGGCGCTGACTTAATTAATCCAACTGAGGAGCTTGTTAATGTTGCGATGGAATGGGCGGGGATGACGGAGGTATTGTTTAGAGATAATATTTTTTCAGCGGTCATTGAGGGGTATTGCAAAGCGGGTGGTTCTATCAATGAAAGTGAGATGCATGATGCGTTTTATGGTCTG
>CANJHO010000180.1 GCA_947474165.1 Legionellaceae bacterium | reverse complement strand
ATTATCGACAAAGCGTCGCGTATAGCCGGCTAAAAAATCTTTTGTGTTCATTTTGTCATCCCCTTTCGAAAATCCTGACCTGAAAGCCACCTCGTTATCATTTTTTGCATTTCGTGAGTAAACGAGAGAAACTCATCACTTGAGTTCAGTATAGGCGAAATTTTGATGGTTGGCATAAACTACACTATAAAAATATTCTGAATAATCAATTGATTAAAATTTATACAGGCAGGCCTGTTAATGGGAGCATGACGATGTCAGACGGCACAACGTACTTGAAAAATTACAAACCTTCCGCTTTTGGCGCAGTGACGGTTGATCTAGATTTTGATTTGCATGATGAATACGTGCTGGTGAGTAATCAGATGACATTACAACGACACTTTCCAGGCGAGTTGCGTTTGTATGGCGATGAGCTGGAGCTTATTAGTGTTCATTTGAACGACAAGCCTTTAGACGCAACGGCATATTATTTGGAAAAAGGGGATTTAATCATTAGGGATTGCCCGGATGAGGTGAAGTTAACCGTTGTGACGCGTATTCGTCCTCAGGAGAATACAAAGTTAGCAGGACTCTATCGGTCGAATACTTTGTTTTGTACGCAATGTGAATCGCATGGATTTCGTCGCATGACCTTCTTTTTGGACAGGCCTGATGTGTTAGCGACTTACACAACACGCATTAGTGCGGATAAAAAAAGCTACCCCATCTTATTATCTAACGGGAATTTGAAAGACTCAGGGGATAGCGCGGATGGGCGACATTGGGTGTTATGGGAAGATCCTTTTAAAAAGCCATCCTATTTATTTGCTTTGGTTGCGGGAAAGTTGGCGCTTTGTTGCGATCAATTTGTTACCGCATCAGGAAGAACAGTTGATTTGCACATTTATGTTGAGCCTGGCAATGAAGATAAATGTGAACATGCCATGGCCTCTGTTAAACATGCGATGCGTTGGGATGAAAAAGAATACGGTCGTGAATATGATCTGGATATCTTTATGATTGTTGCGGTCAGTGATTTTAATATGGGGGCGATGGAGAATAAGGGCTTGAATATTTTTAATTCAAAATACATTCTTGCACGCCCTGACACCGCCACCGATCAAGATTATGCCGATATTGAAGGGGTGGTTGGCCATGAGTATTTTCATAATTGGACAGGGAATCGAGTCACTTGTCGTGATTGGTTTCAATTGAGCTTGAAAGAGGGCTTGACGGTTTTTCGTGATCAAGAGTTTTCGCGGGACATGGGTTCACGGGATGTGAATCGAATTATTGATGTTAAAACCTTGCGAAATACGCAGTTTCCCGAAGATGCCGGTAGCATGGCGCATCCTGTGCGACCCACCTCTTATCAAGAAATTAATAATTTTTACACGGCCACTGTTTATAATAAAGGGGCTGAAGTCATTCGTATGCAACAAACTTTGCTTGGCAAGGCAGGGTTTCGTCGAGGCATGGATTTGTATTTTCAACGCCATGATGGACAGGCCGTGACCATAGATGATTTTGTTGCGGCAATGGAGGATGCCAATGGGGTTGATTTGACCCAATTTAAGCGTTGGTATAGTCAGGCTGGCACGCCCGTTGTGACCGTGAACAGCCATTATCATGAGGGTTGTTTAACGCTTTCTTTCACGCAATCCTGTCCACCAACGCCTGAATGTAAGGATAAAAAACCGTTTCATATTCCGATTCGCATGGCCTTATTTGATAAAAATGGCAAGGCCTTACCGGAGGGTGACAAGGTCTTAGAATTGCGTGAACAAGAACATGAATTTCGTTTTGAGGGGCTATCTGAAAAACCCATTGTGTCCTTATTGAGAGATTTTTCAGCCCCTGTTAACTTGCAACGATCACTGACGCAAGATGAATTATTGGCTTTATTGCGCTTTGAAACCAATGGATTTTCTAAATGGGATGCTGCAGAAAATTTAGCGATCGCGTGTCTTACCCATTGTTATCATTCGCCTCGTGAGGAATGGCAAATTCCTGAAGCATTGATTGATGCTTATCGGCACATATTGGCAGAAAAGTCCTTGGATGCTGAATTGCGTGCAGAACTTCTAACCCCACCAGGATTTGAGGATGTGGCGGCAACCTTAACCGCCATTGATGTTGAGCGATTGGAAGCAGCCCGGGATTTTTATAAAAAGGCCTTGGGCCAAGCATTGATGCCCGCATTGCAGGCGAATTATGCGGCTTTGTGGCTGCAAGAAGACCATGCGATGAATGCAGAGGCTTACGGTCGACGTAAATTACGTAACGTTATGTTAAGTTTGATGATGAAAGCAGATGAGGCGACGGCGATTGCTCATTGTCAGACGCAATTTGCAGTGGCCAAAACGATGACTGATCAAATTTCAAGTTTTGCATTGTTGGTGAATTGTTCACAATCAGCATTACGTGAAAAAGCCATTGATGATTTTTATCAGCAATGGGCGTTGAATGATTTGGTATTGGATAAGTGGTTTGCCTTGCAAGCAGCTTCTGAATTGCCGAATACCTTGGCGCATGTCAAAAAGCTGATGTCTCATAAGGCCTTTAATATTAAGAATCCAAACAAAGTCCGTGCCTTGGTAGGGGCTTTTTGTCAGTTTAATCCGCGCCATTTCCACGCCATTGATGGGAGTGGTTATGCCTTTTTAACCGAGGTATTGATTAAAATGGATAAAATCAACCCCCAAATCGCCGCTCGTTTGGCGACGCCATACACACGTTGGCAGCGTTTGGATGCCCCAAGACAGGCCTTAATCAAACAACAATTGGCAACCTTAGGCGCGCTAGAGTTGTCACCTGATTTGCGAGAGTTGGTGGTGAAAAGCTTGATTGAATAATTAGTCGCTTTGATAGGATCGTGTAAAAGATTGTTTAGATCGTTTTTACTGGAGTTTGGACAAACCACGATCTAATACGAGCCCGTGAGCGTGGGCGAGCCCGAGCCCGCCCGAACCCGAGCAATCTGATTTTTGAGCCAGCTTGGTCAGCATCATAATGATTCGAATCAATAATTCACGGCCTTTTTGATAATTGTCTTCATGTATAATATCTAATCGTTTCGCGACATCAAGTATTGCGGCAGTTTCTGTGCCTGAGCGCTTTGCCAT
>CANJHO010000179.1 GCA_947474165.1 Legionellaceae bacterium | reverse complement strand
ATCATTGATTATCACTTCTGGTGTTACAACAGCTTTCAACGTAAAATCATTCACGGCGTATTTCCTTTTGTTGGTTATGTTCTTGCGGAACTTCCAACAGGATACGCCACCTGCTTTAAACTGTCATACACCAGATCTGACTATAACTCTTCATGTATTGCAGTCATATTAAATTTTGGTTATCTTTAAAGCGGCCGAAAACAGTAGTTTATGGCCATGTGAAAATCAAGACTTTTGATCCTTATATTTAAAGGGTTTTCGACAGACGAATTTCAGGGGGTTTTTGGCCAGGTATGAAAGCAGGAATTTATGCCCGAGTTTCAACGCATGATCAACATACATTAGACATGCAAATCGATGCCATGAAAAAATATGCAAAAGCAAGAGATTGGCAGATTGAAAGTGAAATTACTGAAATTGGTTCCGGTGCTAAAGATAGACCAAAACGTGGTGAACTGATTAGCCAAGCTAGACGACGACAAATTGATGTGATTATCGTTTGGAAGTTGGATCGCTGGGGTCGCTCTGTTAATGATCTTTTTCATACCCTTAATGAGTTGAATGGACTTGGGGTCGGGTTTATATCATTAACTGAAGCATTAGACTTAACTACTGCAACAGGTCGAGCAATGGCAGGTTTACTGGCCATATTTGCAGAATTTGAACGAGAGATTTTACGAGAAAGAGTCAAGGCTGGTATTGCATATGCCAGAAACAAAGGAAAAGCACACGGGAGACCTACAACCACAAAACAATATGAGCAAGAAGTATCTGCCTTGTTTAAAAAAGGTCTGACCAAGTCGGAAATTGCAAGAAAAGTTGGTATTGGTCGAACATCAGTAAGGCGAATTTTGTCTGGACAAGAACAGGAAGAAAAATAATTATTATTATCAATGGGATGTCTTCTTGATGTTCTTCTCGATAACTACATTCGATCTTTGGGTATGATAGGCTATGCGACAAATAATATTACAATCGATCTCGAGCATTACCAAGTTGCTTGGTCTTGCATTGTCAATAAGTGCAAGCATTACAAACGCATCTATAAGTAATCAGGATCGGAACAAGCAATCACATTATGTTCCCGGCGTGGTATCGATTATTCAGGATCATGGTTATATTCGCACACATGACGCGCCTACATACTGGGAAATTAGCCCTTATTACCTGCCTCAACCTACAGATGCCTCATGTTCTTTAGCCTCAGCAACTATGGTGATAAACGCACTACGTATCCATCAAATGCAGTATGCCAATCAGAAGCTCGCAACAACCGATAGTGTTGTGCACAGTTTCAATAGTGCGTGGGCAAATGATGTAAAACAGGGCGGTGATGGTGTTTCTTTGGATCAATTCGGTTCATTTCTAAAACAAGCTATGAAAGCTTATCACATTCTGCCGATTGAACTTGAGGTCATACATGCTACAAGAGCAAAAGACATTGCTACAAAATTTCACCAGTCGCTCTTGGAAGGTGAAAAAACTGGACGAACATTCGTGATTGTAAATTTTGATCAAAAATTCATAAGCGGAACTGAGAGAGTTGGACATTTTGCACCAGTAGGAGCCTATGATGTTAATACAAAACGTGTGTTGATCATGGATCCGGATCGAGAGTTCTTCGAACCTTACTGGGTTTCAGAACATCTATTATTAAATAGTATGGAGACAATGGGTTCGGATGGGCGAAAAACCCGCGGTTTTATTATCGTGAAATTGAAATAAAACCTCATTCATGTTCACTGGTGATAAAAATCCTCATGCTTGATGAGTAATAGGCAAGGCATATTTTATGAAGGGGATGGAGCTGCCGCCGGCCCATGTTTAGCTTCACCATTTATACAATGAGGTACTCCATCAAGAATTGCTTCAACTGCTGCTGCAGTGGCTGCATTTGGGGGTAATATCATGAACCTACCATGAAATTCACCACTCATATTTCTCCATCTTGCAATAAAATCATCTTTTTTGGGTCGCTCAAACTCAAGCTTGCCCGCAAGGGCCGTTCCAGGTTCTGCTAGGATAATACGCTCACCTTTTACTGTGTTTTCAATGCCAATGACAACTTCAAAATGGCCTACCTCATCCCTATCTCGCATATTAAGAATTATAGGAATGCCTAGTTTTAGAACGTCCTTCATCTTATCCCAGAGTAATTCTTTATGAGTTTTTAACTCAGCTTCCGTGTGGTCACTTGTGCCCCAACCACTATCATCAACTACGGCTAGGCCTTTTTCCATGAGTCCTTCCCTCATCTCTACTATGGCGGAGCCTACTGCTTCGGTTGTTTTAACATCAGCAGCAAGCGCCATTTCAGGGTTTGTACTCATTTCGCGCCATATATCACCATGTAATAGAGGCTCGCCACAAAACGGTCGACGTTGCATTACTGTATAGAAATTCGCAACCATTTTAACCGTAGCTGGGCCGCATGTGTAATCACTTTGTTGTTGAGCAGCTTGGCTGAAAAAATTTTTTAGCGTAGCTTCAGGCGTTGTGGCTGTTTCTCGAAAAGATTCTCGATAAAAATAAGTAGGGTTTCCTAACCTCGTTACAAGAGAATTGCTTTTCACTCCTAACGAAGAATCATCCATAAAAGGTCTCCTGGAGGCAGGACTATCTTTATGACGAAAAAAAGTAACCCCGCTTAACGATGCAAGACGAGCTTCATCATGAGCACTCAATTTGAACGCAGCGGCTTCATCCAAAGTAATGTTAAACGATACATCGCCCCTATCTCTGGCAGAACGAACAAATTTACTCGTTGAATCAGTATAGAGTGCACCTCCAAATAAACAATTTTTAAACGTAAGATTACTTTTTGGAATGTAAGAAAGAGGCATAGCTGCTATTACAGCACACACTGCTTTAAAATTTGGAGGCTGCTGAAAACTTTCTATTGAAATATCATCGTATGGGCCATGTTCTGTGAGTCCGCTTGCATGAACAGTGTCTGCGATCAATGTGGCGGTTTCTGCGCAATACTCTTCATAAGTAACTTTAGAGCCATCCTGCTTCTCAATATTTCGTTCATCGCCAGCAGCTGCCTGTGTAATTTTGTAAGGGCTTCGAACTACAACTAATTTTTCACCTGCTACAGCCTCGATATCCACATGAGGTGGCTCACAAAATATAATACGAAGTTTCATTGGATTCATCCTCAATAAATTAACTGCCGAAGATTAAAAGAGCAGGGCATTAGTACTATTCATTATAACCCAATCTAGACCATGTTT
>CANJHO010000178.1 GCA_947474165.1 Legionellaceae bacterium | reverse complement strand
CTTGCTTATATACTGCGCGCGGTCATAAACTGTTTTTTTTTGGCAAAAATAACAAGACAAAATCCGCAGTTTATGACCGCGCGCAGTATAGTAGCTTAAGCTATAATAGATAAAAGAAAGAGACGAAAAATCATGTCACGATACCTTGATCCAAAAGCGGATGTAGTATTTAAAAAAATATTTGGAGAACATCCCAAATTATTAATTAGTTTTTTAAATGCATTGCTTCCTTTGCCATCCAACAGTCCTATTGTGACGTTGACTTATCTTCAAAATGAACAAGTTCCGGTTATTCCTGAATTCAAGCGAACGATTGCTGATGTAAAGTGCACGGACTTGCAAGGGCGAGTCTTTATTGTTGAGATGCAAATGAATTGGACGGATAATTTTAAACAACGATTATTATTCGGAACCAGTCAAGCATTTGTAAAACAAATAGATAAAGGCGAGGAGTATCAGTTTCTTCAGCCGGTTTATGGTTTAGGTTTGGTTGCTGAGATTTATGAAAAGACAACACCTGAATGGTATCACCATTATCAACTGATAAAAAAAGGGGATGCTCGTCATAGTGATGTGATTGAGCACTTACAGTTGATTTTCATTGAATTACCTAAATTTCCAATTCAATCGGTAGATGAGAAAAAACTTCGATTATTATGGTTGCGATTTCTTCGTGAAATTGATGAAAAAACAACCACAGCTTCAAGTGATCTGCTTGCAGTTCCTGAAATAGCACAAGCCTTAGCGCTTGCTGAAGAGTCTGCTTATACGCCAGGAGAATTGAATCTATATGAAAGCTACTGGGATCAAGTGAGTCGTGAAAAAACACTGATTATGGATAAATACGCTGAAGGTAAAGCTGAAGGTAAAGCTGAAGGTAAAGAGATGCGTAGTTCTGAAATAGCCATCAATATGCTAAAAGATAATGAACCATTAGAAAAAATAAATCGATTTACTGGCTTATCTCAAGATAAAATAGTGAAACTTAAAAACAAATTGTAAGATCTGCTCACAAGTTATGTATAGCCACAGGAATTCAACACGCCCTAATGTGGTGCAGTATGTCGGTTCCATAGCCCTTCATTGAATAGACCTTATCCTCAAGACGCCAGTGCGGTTAAGCTTCTAGATCATGAGCCAGCAGCCGTCGGTTAGCGCGGAAGTAGGTTAGGGGCGAGTGTTCGAATAGGTCGGCTAATTTTTCCATGTAAATACAAGCATAGCGATCCACCTGGTAGGCAAAGAAACTTTCTTCAGCCCCTGCACGAAAAACACGCTCCCATTTCGGATTATAGAAAGCTTGCTGGGCTCGAAGTAGTTTAGATATTTTTTGATCGATGGCTGATATTTGTAGTTGTAAGGCATGTAAATTTGCGGTGTATTTGTCTGTTTTTTCATCAATACGTTGTGTATGAATTTTAATATAATCTTGTTCTAGCTCTTTTTTTATTGCCATCGCGGTAGAGATTTCTTTTTCTATGGGAAGCGCCTTTTTTTGGGCGAGAATTTCTTCTCCTAGATCTTCAACCACAAGGGCTGTTCGCCAGTTGCAGTCTTTTTTCAATCGAAGAATATCCCCGTAAATATGGTCACCAATGTATAAAATTTCATCGCCATTTAAAGCCAAATCATCTGTGAATTGGGTGGCATGTCCCCCTTGATAGATGCCGGGCGTGATAGGGCCTGTGATGTTGGTCATGCAAGCCGTATCAGGATTAATCTTTAAGAATCGTAATTTATCGTAGAAAAAACGAGGTTTACTGGCCAGTGTAATGGTGTATTCAAATAAATCTTGCCACGTTTCACCCTTCGCTAAAAAAGGATTGATAGCATAATCTAATAGAAGTTTTGTGTAATAAAACTCTGAATTGGTGAGAATAAATATTTTTTTACCGTGCCGGATATATTGCTTTATTCCTTCCACCACAGCTTGCTCTTTGATAACAAACTGATCAAGATGTTTGCTGATCTCATTTTTTAAAAGACCATTGGCATGCACTTTATCAACACTATTGAGAACATCTAAGGCAATGACATTATAGGCGGGCAATTGATGGGGGAATTCTTCTTTTAAATCCACCAATTGACCATATAAAACACAAAATGCAATAGAAAAAGAGGTGTCAATGGCCATGTAATTGGGATCCCCTAAATCAACATAGGTGCTCCGGTAAAATTGTTTTTGATCGGGGTAGTTGATTTTTTTAGTGCCATGGTAACTTTGGCGAATAGCCCCATATCGGCTAAGTTTTAAGATATTGCCATTTTTACTGTCAACGACCAATCCTCGAATGGCATCGTCAAAGTTAAATTTAAAGGTTTTGATGGCAGCTGGGTATTGCTGGTTCTGAATTAGATCGTCAACCACTAATTGATACACCAGCGCTTCAAAATTTTTTGTTTTATAGCGAATGAGGGTATGGTCCATGTCCAAGCCAATGTACTTGATTTTCTTCATGTTTAAAATGCGATTGACGAATATTTTCTGACTCATTTACTTTCCTTAATTAATAGTGCGATGACACTGGCATCGGCCAGGGTGGATAGATCACCTAGATCATCAAACTCTCCTCGGGCGATTTTTCGTAAAATACGCCGCATGATTTTGCCAGAGCGTGTTTTTGGAAGGGCTGTGGCCCAATGGATTGTCTCAGGTGTGGCAAGGGGGCCAATGGTATCTCTCACGTGTTGAACCAATTCTATTCTTAAGATCTCTGTCATGATAATGTGTGTTTTAGTCGTCACAAAGGCATAAATACCTTCCCCTTTGATGTCATGGGGGATCCCAACGACAGCGGCCTCAGATATGGCAGGATGAGCAACCAAGGCACTTTCAACCTCTTCTGTGCCAATGCGGTGTCCGGAGACTTTGATCACATCATCAGAGCGTCCGGTAATAAAATAATCTCCCAGAGCTGAACGATAGGCGCCATCGCCTGTTGTAAAATTGCCAGGTGAAGGTTTGAAATAGGTCTCGATAAATCGTTGTTGGTCGCCGTAAATGGTCTGCATGAGACCGGGCCAAGGTTTTTTGATGACCAATTTGCCTGGTTGATTGGGCCGTACGGGGTGTTGATGCTCATCAACAATCTCAGGAACAATGCCAAAAAATGGCCAACCCACTGAGCCAGGTACCATTGGGGTTGCCCCAGGGAGCTGTGTGAGGAGGATACCACCTGTTTCCGTTTGCCACCACGTGTTAACGATGGGGCAGCGGCGTTCACCAATCACTTGGAAATACCATTCCCAGACGTCGGGATTCATCGGTTCACCAACACTGCCGAGTAGTTTCAGACTGTTTCGTTGGGTTTTCTGTACCCATTCATCTCCCTCCCGACGCAAGGCTCTAAGGGCCGTGGGTGAGGTATAAAAAATATTGACTTGGTGTT
>CANJHO010000177.1 GCA_947474165.1 Legionellaceae bacterium | reverse complement strand
TATTCAGCAATTGATTTTAGATGTTCTAGCCATCATTCCTGAAATATTAAGCGAGCCCGCGCCGCAAGTTTTTCTTAAGCAAATTGATGATGCATTGATTGATTTTGAAATTCGCTATTTTATTAATGTGCAACTCTATACGCGTTTTGAGATCCGTTCAAAAGTATTATTTGCCATTATGTCACAATTTAAAGCAGCTGGTGTCAAATCACCTATTCCACCATTGAGTGTTGAGCTCATCGAAAGTGATAAAAAAAATGCTTGTATCCCAAAAAACACTGTCGAGTGAGACTGAATTAATAGCGCGATGCGAGGCCATTGAAGGATTGAGCTTTTCTCAATTGGCGTCCATGCTGGGGTTATATATCCCAGAAGACGCCTCACAACGCAAAGGCTTTGCAGGGCAGGCGATTGAATTGGCTTTGGGCACCACAGCGGGCAATAAACCAACACCGGATTTCTGTGCACTGGGCATTGAGTTAAAAACGCTTCCCATTGATCAGTTGGGAAAGCCTGCCGAATCAACCTTTGTCACCAGCATTCCATTGCTCACACTGTATCAACAAACCTGGAAAACCTCACATTGTTTTGCTAAGTTAAACCGTGTGTTATGGGTACCCATTGAAGGGGACAGGACGATTTGTTTTAGAGAAAGAAGAATTGGGCGGGCGATCCTGTGGTCACCTTCCATTGAGGAGGAGGCGATCCTCGCAAAAGATTGGTCTGAGTTTGCGCTGCTAATAAGCACAGGAAGATTGTCAGAAATAGATGCCAGCATGGGGGATTACTTGCAAGTCAGGCCAAAAGCTGCCAATGGAAAGTCATTGTGCTATGGATTTGATGAAACAGGGGCTAAAATACAAACCCTCCCCAGAGGATTTTATTTACGCAGTCGCTTTACCCATCACATCATAAACGAAACACGTCCACTTCAGGCGTAACGCTAGTTCTTGCCCAGGGCTAAATCATGTGTGATCAAAATCAAATCATCCGCTTTAAGCCCAGGATCTTTATGCTGCGCGCAGTATAGATGTCGAAAAGTCCTAATAGAGTTATAAAAAATTGCATTAAAAATTCGCAATAAGTAATAATTATGCATATACTTATTATGCAGTTGACATTTCGCACCAATAGTCAGATGCATAATAATTATTTAAGGGGAAGTATCATGAGCAAGAGAAACCATGAGTAAGTTCCGATGGGTGAGAAGAGTCAAAAAAATCCATCAAAGAGATATAGGGGAGAAATAGAAGAAATCAACAAAGGGCCAGCTCCGGCTCAGCGAGAGGAAGAAGTTAAAGAACCTCGTAACGACAACCCTAAAATACCAGGGGGACCAATTTAGTCAGAGGGTCGAATAACCATTCAAAACTAAATGGAAACGGTACTAGTACCGTTTCCAAAGTACGCCATATTCGCGCGTAAGTAAGCGCCTCATGGGGTCCCTTAAGGAACATCTCCATAATCCCAGGAAATTTAAGCATTGGGGGAGTTACAGCATTGGTCCCATTGACATAGATTATACATGATGTATAATAATTGCCATGCAGATAGTTTAAGGGTCACTGTGGCCCTGTAATAATCACCCAAGGGGGCAACATGACGCTTTTATTTGACTTACTAAACCAAAATATAGAGATAACAGAAATAGGCCTTGCCATCAAAAAAGGCAAAGGTAAGAGTTTTGTTATGTTATTAAAAAAGTTGATCATCGAGCTGACCAAGGGGCTCGAAAATGAAGCAACTGTTGGTGAAGCACAAGAAGGGATTGATACAATACAAGCCATGTTAGAGGGTGATCATTCGCTCCTAGAGGAAAAAATACAAACATATTTGGAAGAAAATCATTTAATCGAAGCACCGATGATCGATGAAGTTAGTCCTGTTGCTCTTGCGGCCATTAGTGAGCATCCCAGATCTGCAATTAAACCAACAGCGCCACAAGCAGGACAAAAAGCTGTGGAATTAGTTGATCTTGATGTCATTAAGTCTTCAGAAGTTCAACTGACGCATCTAGGTAAGGAGCGGCCTAAAGGCTCAGCAGCAAGAAGACCACCGACTAGGCATGGGAAAGTTAATGTTAACGAACCGACAGGGGTAACCGATTTAGCTAGTGTTGCAGAAAAAACGACTCCTGTTCTTCAACGTGAGACGCTAGAAATTAGCCCGAAAGCTGCCTCAGGAAGCAGTAGCCCTAAACCAACAGTTAAAGCTAAACCAAAGACACCTCCTAAACCAGTGTCAACGACGCCGTTAGAGGAAACTGTTACCGGTGTGACTGAGTATCACATGGTTGCAAATAACGAGTTGCCGAGCCTTGCGGTTACGACTAATATCCTGCCAGAAGCACCAGCGCCAGACTTTATTCTGAATCAACAAGATATAGTTGTAGCCCCAGTCCCAGTCCCAGTCCCAGTCCCAGTCCTTAGTGAGACGCTGCCCAACGTGCCCAATATCAATGTAACTGAAGATCATGAAGATAATCTATTGCCTCAGGAACTAGCGCATCCGATAGAAGCCGCTGAGGTAACACGGAACTTAATCGATCCTCCTTTTGTACCAGTGCGCAATGTTCAAGCCCCCTCTGACCCAGCTCCTATCGATAGGGATGCTAAGCCTGTTTCAGGATCTCCAGGTGCTTCTGCTGCTGAGTATAATGGACGCGCTATTCTTCCTAATCGAACAGAACAAGACAGATTAAAGGACGTTTTAAGACATTACAAATATTCCAATGGTAGCCGTTATCATCTTTTTGCAGCGAACCCAAAGACTTTGGATGATCGTTTTAAGCACTATCAAGGGGATGAGTTAAAAACAAAAATTCTGCTTGAATTCCAGCAACAATTAGATAATGCTGCGTTAAATACGATAACTGGAGTTATACAAGAAATTAAAGGTTCACCCCAGTATAAAATACTCCAAACAACACAAGGGCTTTTCTCGAGCCTTTTTTGGAAACTTATAGGGCGTAAAACAGATTCGGAGATAGCCATTGAGAAGATGATAGCTGAGGCTGAAGCGAATTTCTCAAAACCTGATGATCTGAATAACCCCAAGTTTTGAGTTTAATTAGGGTGCTAAAGAGGGAGCGGCTACAATGAAAGAAGGAACCGCTCTACTCAAACAATGACGGTTTTTGATAATAACAAAACCAACGCTAATGAAGGATGTGGATGACCCTTCTGGACGTGTGGACAAAGCCATGGACGAAATATTGAAAACAAAGACACGTTTCCAACATTATCGCCCACAGCCTTGCCCACACTTCACCCACGGCGATTGCATTTAAAGGCTCAATATATGCTCAGAAAATCCGAACCGTGACCGTTAGGGAGCGGAAATTTTTGTTGAGCACTTGACACACACGTTGACACACACGTAACTTGCTGATCTATTACTACTTTTC
>CANJHO010000176.1 GCA_947474165.1 Legionellaceae bacterium | reverse complement strand
TTCCGTCATTGCGAGTGAAACGAAGCAACCCAGGAGCTCAAAGTGAGCAACTATAAGACATGAAATCGCTCTCTTCGAACCTCTGGGTTGCTTCGTTTCACTCGCAATGACGGAATTTAAATCATTTTAAAAAATGGCTAAAGTCGAGACTAAGGCTGGGATGCTTCTTGATATATTAAGTTGCACTTTTTTCTTATTGTTAATATTTTATTAATATTTCCTTAATATTTATCAGTTATTATCCATTCGTTGCAAGAAAGAAGGCCCTCTTCTTCACGACAATAACACAAGTCAGTATCGCGAGCGAAATAAGCCTAAGGGACTGTATATTTACAGTCCCTAACTATTAAATCCAGGAGATAACGATGTTTAAATCAAAAAAACCAAGTAAAGAAGCCAAACTCTTTCTTATGCAATCAATCGTAGAAATCATTAAAAATGGTGATCTCAACGCGGTTAATCAAGCAAGCTTTTATACCGCTGCAAATAATCTTCTATGGGCAGGCTTGACGACACATGAAGATACAAAAAATAGCGAATCGTATACAAATCTTAGTATTTTAAATTACAAAATGCCTCTGGTATTTTTTGCCGTGATTTATAATAGACCAGAAATATTTAAAGCACTACTGTCTATGTTTTCTGCTGACCTTGTTGAATTAAAAGATGGCCTAACCCGTGGCAATATTTTACATCACATGTACAGTGACATTAGCTGTGCTAATCCAGAAATGCATCAAGTTGTATTTGACTGCCTTGAAAAAAATTACTCATTTGAAGCAATATTGACAATGATCAATACAAAAAACAGTAAAAATTTGAGTGTGATTGATCATGCAAAAGATTATGGTATTAACATGGAACCTTTAATTGCAAAAATAGCCAAGTATCAGCCAGCAGAACAACAAATACCGGTTGCTGAGGCAGTGCTTGTTGAAGGAGCTATGGCTAATCCAGAGCATTACAACTTATCTTTATTCCCAAAAAGATACCCCACAATAGAACGAATGAATTCAGCTGATGCAGCAGCTGCGGCTGCAGACTTTCTAGTTGACCTTATGAATTACAAAGGCGGGTATTTATAATAATTTTTGTAACACCCCAGGTACGTCATCCTGAGCGTAGCGAAGGATCTCAACTTGACCATATCCGAGCCATACTCAGGAGATCCCTCACTGCGTTCAGGATGACGTACCTACTAATTTTTAAGCATTATTAAGAATGGCCTTGGTTCAGTAGATGTGTGTCCTGGGCCAACGCACCGTCTTATCATACTGCGGTGTGGCTGATGATCTCGGTACCGTTTAATCTAAAAAAAACCACAGATCCAAATCATCGTGTAATACTACTGGAGTTTGCTTTGTCCCTGGAAAAAACCAAGATCTTCAAGTGAAATAAGTATAGAATCCATAAACTACGGCTTTCTTGAGATGGATATGTCTTTTTTTAAATTTTTTTTCACCCTATTGATAGGCGTCTTCCTTGTGACGTCTGCTCAGGCAGGCGCTATGTTACAAGCCATGAATGGCGAGAAGATTTCATTTGATGAGCTTCGCGGGAAGTGGGTTTTCATTAATTACTGGGCCAGTTGGTGCGAGCCTTGTCTTGAAGAAATCTCTGAATTAAAT
Organism: Legionellaceae bacterium; assembly: GCA_947474165.1. Classification (GTDB taxonomy): domain Bacteria; phylum Pseudomonadota; class Gammaproteobacteria; order Legionellales; family Legionellaceae; genus CANJHO01. Next base: position 1,829 of record CANJHO010000176.1, on the reverse strand, counting down.
CGTTTTTATGCGAAAAATAAACAGGTGGCTTTATTTGCAGTTAATTACGAATCACTTCCAACACCTATGCAACAACAGTTGATCAAACAATTTGATATTCGTTACCCTTCCTTAAAAAAAGATCCCGCCCGATCACTAAGATTAGACAATATCAGAGGAATACCCGTGACCTTTGTATTTAACCCTCAGGGTGAATTAAGTGACACACTGTATGGTGCGCAAACTGTTGGCAGCCTTAATGACGTCATCGCAAAAAATTAGAACGGCATAGGGTTCTATACTGCGCGCAGTATAATTAACGAGGTACTGGTTTTTACGTTTTATATTGAGGCCCCATGAGGCGCTGCTTCTCTTCATGACTCATCCGAATGTGGACGCGCCATCCGCCAGATTCCGTGAGGGTTTCGCTTAAGACCGATCCATTGTCATATAATTGAGCACGTAATTTAGCATCCTGCGATGTTAGCTCTATTTCTTCATCCACAATCGCCCCCTGTAATTCGGTGACAATGGCCTCTTGCAAGGCTAGCAGTCCCGCACCTGACTTTGCGGATACATAAATTTTAGGTGGCCCTTCTTCTAATTCGGTAGGTCGATTTGCGTCGTCTAGCAAATCAATTTTGTTAAACACTTGTACTAATTTGACCTCATCAATCCCTATCTCCTTTAATACCTTTTCTACTGCACGAGCTGTTTCAGGCCAGTGGGGATCAGAGATATCAATGACATGCAATAATAAATCAGCCGCTTTTGTTTCTTCAAGCGTTGCAAGAAAGGCTGCCACGAGTTGGTGGGGGAGGTCCCTTATGAATCCAACGGTATCGGCTAAAATAACGGCGGAGGAGCCAGGTAAGTCTAATTTACGCATGGTGGGATCAAGCGTTGCAAATAACTGATCAGCTGTGTAAATTTCAGCCCCAGTCAGGGCATTGAATAGCGAGGATTTTCCCGCATTGGTATAGCCAACTAAGGATACCATCGCCATCGATGCTTTTTGTCGAGCGCGCCGATTTTGGTCGCGGTCTTGTCGTACCTTATCCAAGCGCTTGTTAATGATTTTAATGCGATCTTTTAACAAACGACGATCGGTTTCCAACTGGGTCTCACCAGGCCCTCTTAGACCAATGCCGCCTTTTTGACTCTCCAGATGAGTCCAACCCCGAATTAAACGGGTCGAGAGATGTTGCAATTGCGCTAACTCAACTTGCAATTTGCCCTCAAAAGTACGGGCACGTTGCGCAAAAATATCAAGAATTAAACCGCTTCGACCAACAACCCGGCACGCCAGCAAACGCTCTAAATTACGCTCTTGGGAAGGGGTTAATTCATGGTTAACCAAAACCAATGCAACCTCATGCGCCAACACGGCCTCACGAATTTCTTCGGCTTTACCTAAACCCACATAATATTTTGCATCCGGTTTTATGCGGGTACCCAACACCACGTCAACAACCTCAGCATGGGCTGAGCGAGCTAATTCTTTAAATTCAGCCAAAGCCAAGTCAGCTTCAGGGCCAGGGTGTGCTATTTGTACTAAAATGGCACGCTCCCCGCCTTCTGGACGATCAAGCATGGTCCTATTCCTTTAATGAAGATAATCGCCAGTCTGCCATAATTTCGTCTACCTCACCAGGGGCATCATGCTCAAAACAGGGCTAAATCATGTGTGAGTAAAATAAAACCATCTTCTTTAAGCCCAGGATCTTTTGATTATTTTATAAACACGCTAGCCACATCCATGTCGCTCTTGAAAGGCATCCATGCCTTTCAAAGGTTTATAAAATAATCAAAAGATCCTGGGCTTAAAGAAGATGGTTTTATTTTACTCA
>CANJHO010000175.1 GCA_947474165.1 Legionellaceae bacterium | reverse complement strand
GTGAAGAGCATCGTGGAAAAATGAGCTGGGCGATGCGACTAAAACGAGTGTTCAACATTGATGTCACTATATGCAGGCATTGTCAGGGCACAATGAAGATCATTGCGTGCATCGAAGACCGTCAGGTGATCAACAAGATTCTGGCACACATCAATCGAAAACAGGAACACTTGGCGTCGGTCATGGTAGGTACTGGCATTCGAGCACCACCCACTGACTCAACATTTCTGATGAATCAATAATAACAAAAAAAGCTGGCAAACACCGCGCGGCTTGTTGTCGTCTTTGGTTTATGAATGAGCGAAAATCGCACAGAATAGTCAGTCTTATCCGGTGGATCGGGTCGATTTTTCACAGACACGGGTTGGATGACGATAAAACGCAGGCAGGCGTCGTTCATTGAGACTTGTTTTTGGCTTGTTTTTGGCTTGTTTTTGGCTTGTTTTTGGCTGTTTTTTAATCACGGTATTTTCGGAAATTAGGGAATAGGGTCTTTATAATTTCTATCCTCTAGCTGCTTATTTTAACATCCTGTGCCTGCCATGAGGATGGTAGGAATTAAATGATCTTTATTTAATGTATAGATTTTATTAGGTATTATATCGACCCAGTTGGTTAGAAAATCCGGTCCTAATTCACCTTTTGACCATACCATTACTCTAAAGTACTCCGCTTTTTTAGGGATACTTAAATGGATCTTCCCCCTTTTTGTCAGTAGGTGTAGTTTGTCTGGATTCAATCTCAGTCCTTGCCTTATCCTATTATTGCTTTCATCAACCTCTTTAGCCGAGGCAGCCCATTGAATTGCAACTTTCGATTTCTGCTTATCAGTAGGCACTGATGTCTGATTATTAAGCACAAAGCTTTCAGAAAATCCTGTGGTGACTACAAATATTGAGATAACAAATACTACTGTTTTTTTCATTTTAGTCTTCGCCTATTGTTATTCGACAATGATTCCTTCTTGTGGAATACAGGTAGCTTCCGCATTTATATTGGGTGTTTTTAATGGAAAAAATCCTTCAGAACATAATGTGGATTTTTTACCGGCTCCTTTGAAAGCATCTTTTGGGATATGCACAGTGACATTTTTGATGACATTGACTGCCTCAGCAATTTCAAAATCACCCACCATGCTTAAGAGTTGATAACTTTCTTCCGGCGATAAGCCCTGAGTGCGAACTAAAAAATCAATGGCGTTTCTAGAAGCAAGCTTCATTGCCTCAAACAAATCCACATTTAAACCCGTAACTATCCAATGAGTAGAATTTTCAGTGACTGGCCAAGTAAATGCATCCCCGCCCTTTCTTTTGGTTTTGTCAAATACACCTTCAGCCTTAAGATCTTTTCTAACGATAAATTGTAGAGTAATTGCTTTGTATGAGGTCTCTAAGGCAGTAACATCAATTTCACCATTGCTTTGCATGGCATGAGAATCCCCTGTCCAAACAAGGGCGCCTTTTTGGAATACGGGGAGGAAAAGTATTGAACCTGCCTGTAGTTCTGGTTCATCCAAATTGCCGCCAAAAGGACCCGGTGGAACAGAATTAAACTCTCTACTGACAGGTTTGGCTGCTTTAGTGTTTATATTGACAGGCCATCCCTCTGGCCAATCATTAGGAGGAGCCACACCGATGACACCTGGAAAAGGCTTGAGCTTTAAACACACCCCTTTAGTGAATTCTGTTGTGTTATTCTTTTTATCATATTTAAAATATTTAATCCTGGGCTTAGTAAACTCCGATAAAATCCCCTGTGTAGGGCTTAAGAAATTATACCCAAAGTCATTTAATTGAATATCGAGGATCCGAATTTCCAACACATCTCCTGGTTCAGCACCCTCGACATAAACTGGCCCAGTCAGTGAATGCATCCCCCGTCTCTTCTGAATATCATGTTTTATATAAAATTGACCAACTTCTGCAGGCGTTGTTTTGTTATAGATCATTTCATGAAGGCAGCTATTCCAGGTTTCCATTGAGACGGTGTCACCAGATAGCACTTTAACGACTGGTGGTTTATTGAGTGTAAAAAGCCCAAGCGTTACAGTTTTTTCTGTAGCAGGAACGTTGTAAGTTTCTCCTACAACCAAAGAAGCATATAATGTAGTTATGAGTAAAAAGATGGTTCTTTTGCTTTTATACATTTCCTCTCCCTGTGAAAAATATAATTTACCATAACAGGTCTTAAAAAATAATTAAAGGTTCCTAGGTCATACAAAGGACAAGATCATGGATGATTATAAATTATGCTAATCACCGACGGTACCGCACTTTATGCACGGCTAGTAAAAAGTAGCCCTTGCCATCTAATACATTGAATTCGCTATAAAGAGGATAAAAAGAAGAAAAAATATACAGCACCCTGGCTCCTTTACCTGTTAGCAGCCTCTCTTTAAACAGTAAATTAATACATCAAGCTGAGGTAAGAGATTATTTGTATCAAACGATCAAAACAAGGACGGGAAATCATGTTATCCTGCATCTTGATTATCACAAAGAAAATGCAGAGGCATATATTTTAGATAAGCTTGATACGCTTGAACAAGATAAAAATATAGATGTTTTCTATATCGGTGGCGGGCATGGTGGCGGAATTGGCGGTAGAGTTGACGATGAAACATCGGGACTTAAAAAAAAATCTATCATAGCCGTTACAGATAAACTTCGTGCAAAAGGTATGACCACAGGTGCTGCTATATCTGGCTCATGTTATAGTGGAGCATTCACTAATTTATTCAGAAACTTCATCATTGATGAAGGGGTGATGTTTTCTGATTCCGTGGAGTGTGATGAATCTATTTTTAAACAAACTGCAAGGTGGATGCAGTCTCCCGAAAACAATGCCTTATTTACTCCAGAAAATATTGATGCACACAAAGTTAGAACCTCGTTTATTCGCGATAAATTAATAGAGTTTATTGGTGATGTTAATACCATCACAAATAATAGACATTTATTAGCAGCTTATGCTGATGAAACTCATAAAGACATTAAAACTTTAACAGATAAAGAGATGCAGGACGATTTTTCTCAGAATCCAGCGCTTAAAATGAAAATAGAAGCGCATCGAACTGACATGCTTGACAAAGAGGTAGAGGCCTATGCTAATGATATAGCCGCGATAGGGCCGACAGCAACGCCAAGTGAATTAATGGTAATTACCAAAAAATATCCTAAAATTCAAGACCATATTAATGATGCATTATCAAAAACCGTATTTACTGACAATTTTTCAAAGTTTCTTGCGGATATTAAACAACATATTGATGATTATAAACGCACTGCAAATCCAGATCCTGCTGAAAATCCAGCGCTGCTCTTTATGTCGCGCGTCAATTACTATTGCCGGTTGACGACAATTATCTTTGCCGGTCACCCACAAAAAAAATTAGTTACTTTTCCCTCCTGATATCAAGTTAATATTTTTTTGCTTAGAGAAAGCAGCGCGGTAACTTTCACCGTCAACTTTAAT
>CANJHO010000174.1 GCA_947474165.1 Legionellaceae bacterium | reverse complement strand
TAGATTGCGTTTAGATTTAGGTTTTGTAAGCTCTAAAAAAGCGCAGGACTAGCACCGCTAATCTGAGCATTTTTTAGAGTTTACAAAACCTAAAGATGAATGCAAGATAAGATGCTACCTGTCAAAACTAAATGGAAACGGTACTAGTGTAGAGGCACAACTGGGCGCATACTTCGGTGCATTTTTTATAGAGTCAGGAACAGGGGTATAAAAGCGGTCTTGGCACAGGTTGCACCGAAACGTCGGGGCTACAAATCGAGTGCCAGTAATAAGTGGGCCACCCTCCAGGCGCACAAAAACTTTAGGTTTATCTTGTCCTAACCGTGCCACAGTATCACAGGCTGCGCAATGTGGGCACTGCGACCCGATAGAAAGGGTGGGGTGAGAAAGAATAGTCTCTTTGCAGCCGGTATACTGATTTTCCCCTATCCGCCCATGATTTGCTGCATCATCCCACACTGGCGGATTTTTTACTTTTTTGTTGGGAGCTCCTGCGTAGTAGCTTGTAATGAATCGCTGGAACCTTGCTGATTGTTTTGATTCCCAAAAGCATTTAAATCAAGCTCTAAATCAGTCCCCTTTCTTTTTTCACTTCTGTTATTTCTCTTTTCCGTGCTGAATCCAAACATTTTTTTTAATCGATAAATATTGAGCTTAGCTGTTATCAGTTGACCATGTATCCATACATAAGCCGAAACAATGGCCAAAAGAACGGCTTTATCCTCGTCAAGTAAACAGCCTGACGTTAGACGCGATTTTACCCCTTCTAATGACTCAGTAGAAAGCTCAATAATCTCAGGAGATTTATTTTTCTTCACGCCTAATTCCCTCACTTCATTTATAAATTTGAGGCATATTAGGATCCTGACTTATTGAAAAATCAAGAGAAATTTTAAAAAATTTTTATTTTCAAGCCATACTCATCGGAAAGACACGATACTCCAGAAACTTGAGAAGCGTTATGGTGAACATGAATTTAAGCAGTGACACGTAGCCTTGAAAACACATAAGACCAAGGCGTGTTTTGCACATTTTCTGGCAGCTTGCTTTTTAGTGTATACCCCTGAGATGAAAGGTATTTGCGGCCCCATTGGACAATTTCCTTATTCAGATTATGATGACTTGTCACAGGTTTACTCCAATTGAATTTTTACTAATCGAGGTATCTCGCTTACCAAATAAAAAGGGACGGATAACACATTGTGATCTATTGTTAGCGGTTGCTGAGAGACGCGAATCCCTAAATTAATTTGTTGTTCTTTCATAAAAAGGTGTAATGATTTTAACTGGCCTGTAGAACCAGCCTTTACTTCAATAGGAATAATATGAGCATCGACAGTGGTGATAAAATCAACCTCTGCCATGCTGGATTTTTTATCGCGACACCAGAAATATAGATGAGCTTCTTCATAACTAGGCGCACAGGTTAGTAATTCTTGGCCAACAAGTTGTTCTGCGGTAGCTCCCCGATTGGCTAAAATCATATTATCTAATATCCACATTGCTTGAACTTGACTGGCATAAGACATCAGCCCTACATCTAGAAATAATATTTTAAATTTTTTTTCATTGCTTAAAGTAATTAAGGGGAGTCCTGATGCGGTAGTACTGTAAATCAGATATATCAATCCTGCCTTTTGTAAAAGTAATAATGCAGACTTGATAAGTGTGGAGCGTGTATCTGGATCTATATTAGAGTATTTAACTTGATTGCCAACTAAGCCTGGTGCTGCTTCAAAAACTCGTTGTAAGTGTGGTAATAGGGTATGTTTCGCATATTTACCAAAATCTTGTCGATAATTGCTAAGTAAAGTTGCCTGTTGTAATCGACATAGATCAATATCGTAGGTGCGTGACATGTGGCCTTTGGCAATGATTTCAGAGTCACGATAAGCATTAATCACACTTGGCATTCCCCCTAATCCTATATAAGTCTGAATTTCTTTTAGTAATAACTGATGATATATAGCTTCCATCGGGTTTTTCAAATTTGTTTGTTCGATCAATGTACGTAAAGTATGCTGCCCTGTTCCTGTTAAATATTCTTTAAATGAAAGTGGCTTTAAATAAAGTGATTGCACACGACCAACGGGCATGCGAAAGTCAGCATCATTTAAGGTAAATTCCAATAATGATCCGGCACCAATGACATGTAACGTGGGTAATTGTTCTTTAAAATAACGTAATGCACGAATTGCATTAGGACAATCTTGGATTTCATCTAAAAATAACAATGTTTTAACAGGCTCAATGGGGTGGCGCAGGTAGACTGATAATTTTTGTAGAATATTAAGGGGATTTAAATCTTCAAAACAGCGAATTAATTCAGGTTGTAATTCAAAATTAACAACCACTAGATTCTCAAAATGTTCTTGTCCAAATTTTTCGATGACATACGATTTGCCAACTTGACGCGCACCACGCAGCAGAATGGGCATTCGGTTTTCTCGTTGTTTCCAAGCCAACAAATCGTTTTCGATATCGCGTTGCATGATAGGCGCTCTTTACACAACCAATGTTATTTGTATTTTGTCAAAATCATTGCTAAAAAACAAGGTTATTTTAGTAATGATTTTGACAAAATCTGTGCCTGATGATTAAGGCTGTCGTGCATCAATTACTATTGTCGGTTGTCTAGTGATCATTTAAGACGAGCAGCGGAACGTGTACAACACAAATTTTCGTATCAATCAAAAGTGGAAATGAATTATTGTGGAGCCCCATAAACCTTTTCAGGCGAACCCCACGAGATGGAATTTTACGTCACGTTTTGGTCACAGTGCCTTACGGGCATCTTCGAAAATTCACGTAAGTCCTTGATTATATGGTGCGCCCGGAAGGAATTGATTCGTTAGTCACTTCGTTCCTTCGTGTAGTTCCGGTGGACCTGGTGTGATCTAATAATTTTTTCCTGATAAATTCCACTCTCTTATTAAAAAGGAGAGCGAGAATGCAAAAAGGTAATGTTACCTCTATTAAATCAAAAGTATTGTCTTTAGACAGTGTGAAAGAGGCATTGAGTCATTGGCGGTCCTCTAAGACACGAGTCAATGAAGGAATTCCTGTCTCTTTATGGAAGCAAATTTTTGCTTTACTCGGCAAGCACACCGAAACAGAAATTCGCTCAGTTTTACGTTTAACCCCTGTTCAATTGGAAAGAGGTAGTGCATTACTTGATGAGGAAGAACGCTTAAACCAAGAAAACTTGTTTTCCACTGCCAGTAAAGAGGCTATTGATTTTTGTGAAGCTCAAGAAAAAGCCTCTTACCCTTTAGCCTATAAGCCAGCAGAAGCCTTTGCCACCAACACGTGCATAGTTGAACTCTACAGACCGGATGGGATGCTCATGAAGATTCATATTTGTACCGACCGTTTTGATGAGTTACTCCAGGCATTTTATAAGGGTTCACAATGATCCCTATTACTCGATGATCAAGTTTTTAAATTTGCAAAATCTGCCACATTCTGATCTATCCCGCTTTTCTGTACTTCAATGAAGGTGTTGGCTCAAGTCGCCCCAAAATCCGATGGTTTAGATGTTTTTTCGAGGAGGCAAGAGGAACTACATTTTT
>CANJHO010000173.1 GCA_947474165.1 Legionellaceae bacterium | reverse complement strand
TGATTAATGGGTATTTTTTTCGTCGATCTATACGTGGATCATCTAAATGTTTAAAATGGCGATGAATACTGGTCTCTTTCACTATTACTTACCTCAAAAAGTAGTAATAGATCAGCAAGTTACGTGTGTGTCAAGTGCTCAACAAAAATTTCCGCTCCCTAACGGTCACGGTTCGGATTTTCTGAGCATATATTGAGCCTTTAAATGCAATCGCCGTGTCTCACCATGTAGCGAGTCTTGGAGCACCGTAGGAAACGAAAGTGTTTAAGCGTAGACAGCGAAATTGCGCTAAGCCGAAATAAAAGTAAACGGAGTAGCCCCGTAAAACAGAACCTGTTGGAGCCGATATATTTCCAAACATCGCAGGCAACAGGTGCTCTGAATACTCAATCGGAACGCGTGCTTCAATCTGTAAAATAGTTTCTGGAGAAACGCCTTAAACTGCGGGTTAATGATACTAAGAGTGGTTGTGCGCCCGTATATGATCGCTAATTTCTCGGGTATCGGCTGCTAAGTGACGGAAGATTAGTGATTGCGCCTCATAGCGTGAAACGTATAGAAGGTAAAGTACGTAAAATCACAAAAAATTAGTGTATTTGAGCGTTTTTTCCGTGTGCTAGGCAAAAAAAGCCCAGGCAGCGGCCTCGCCATTGTTCAACAAATTTGGGCCTTGCATAATGGTAGAGTCGAATTAGAATCACTTAAAAAAGGCACTGGACTCATAGTAAAAGTGTTTTTCCCGGTTATAGGATAGTAAGTTGGGCCAAGGCCTAACCTATGACTTGTGCGGCAGTCCTGGACGAAATCAATTTAGGCATTGTTTCAGCTTCAAAATTATATTATAGTTAATTGCGTATTAGAGAAAAATTAATCTATAAACCTTGCGTGAAAATAAATTATCAATACACCTTGCTACACTAAAGGATTTTTTGGGTTCATTGTTATAAACTTATCAGAAAAATTGTTTGACTTTTGAATCACACTAGGAGAAATATCATGGATAAACATGCTTCAAAAAATTGGAAACTTAAAAGTTACGCGTATGGACTAATTCTCGTAGGATCTCTGGCAGGCTCTGCTTTATTTACTGAGGGTGCGTTTGCTGCTCAACCAGTTCCTTGCACAACACCACCACCACCTTGTGACTCTAATGAATGTCAGCTAAATAAATCTTTCACTAAAACGCCATGCAATAGCTGTGTAAAGTGTGGTACACCAAACGCATTAAATTGTATAGACGCTGGCAAATGCTCAGCTTTACTACGCAAATGATATTGGGATTCGCATCAATATGCGTATTGTCAAATATTGAGTAATAGGTACCTACGTAGCAAGCGTATACTTGATGTAGCACAACGTAATCAAGGTTTGCCAAGGGTGACGTGGTCAAGGGCCATGATATGGCCTTATACCACACCAAACCTTGATTACACTTCATTTCATCAAGTGTGGGTAGATTGCTGAAGTTTACCCCCCTGTTAACAATGATCCCGCCCCGCAAAAACGGACACTTTGCTACGCAACTTTTTTAAATTCAAATAATTCCGGTGATTTATGACCGATCATCGAATGAAGTCGTTTTCGATTGTAATATATTTCGATGTACCCAAACACATGATTTTTAGCAATGGCACGTGAGGGTTTCGGTTTATGTAATCGGGTATTGCTGCGCCCTAATCAGCCTTAATCAGTATAGTATTTTCCAATAGGTAAGTCATTGGCCTACAATTAACGACCACGGCGATTGCATTTAAAGGCTCAATATATGCGCAGAAATCCGAACCGTGACCGTTAGGGAGCGGAAAAATTAAATAACCATCGTTATTTCGGACGTTTCGGCGTGATAAGGCATTTTAAGCGTTTGCCAAAATATGAACAGTCGGTCATCTAACGTGGCGTCATCATTGCAAGTTTTTGCTGCTTGCAGCGCATCAATCAATAAATGCTGTAATCTTATATCACTGATACTTTCAGTAACTAAGGTATAGATTCGCTCTATTTGTTTTATTAAATGATCATCATCGCCAATGATCATCCCTTTGCTGCCTAATGCATTCAATGCCAGTCGTTGTTTGTGAGGAACATCACTCCATGGACTGTCCTCATTAACACTGACAAGGAGTAGTACATAATAATGATAATTGTTAATCAGTATCGTCTGCGATTCGCTCTCATCATTGGGTTTAGCCACGGCCTCTCCTAATAAAGTCATCATGAGTAAATCCTTATCTTCCATGGCATTTTGTAGTTTTATCCAACTGCTTGCTGAGCTTTCAATGGCTGTCATCAACTGAAATATCAAAAGATTTTTAATTCCATTCCTTGATAATAGAGTAAACAATGTCACTAAATAGGGATAATTAGTGCTGATTTGATGGGTTAATTGATCAAACGAATGTTTGGGTTCGCTTTCCATGAGTGCGCAATGGGTTTTCAATGAATTGATAAATCGAATGCATTTTGCTATTGCTTTATTTTGCTCAATGAATTGGGTGATTGTACGTTTATTTTCAGTAATGCCTTGTTGCAACTGTGTTATTTCGGGAGAAAGTGCGTTACGGATTGCGATTAATTTTTCATTGACCTCAGAAAGTTGTTGGGAAGCTTCTGCTCTTTTAACAAGATCAGGGGCAGTTTCTTGCCGCGTGACAACCGGATGTCCTCCATGAGGACATTTACATTTGTAGCCTATATCCCATCCACACGCTTCTTTCTCTTCCCAGCGACGGACTACAACCGTTGCAAATGCGGCCATATGTTGCAACCTTTGCTGGTCTTTCTCTAATTCACGTATTGGTGTTGTTAATTTTTGTATTTGTTGGCTAAAATCAGCAGATTCCTTGTCTTTTGAGGCAGCTTTGGCCTTATTCTCTTCATAAACAGTGGTTAATGCCGTTGTTGTTAATTCCGCAAATTGTAGTGCTTTGTCAGTTGCTGGGATATATTGGCTTTTGAATCGACTAATAACTTCTATTCTGCCTTCATTAAGTTCTTCACGTAGGGTAAAAATGGCGGCAATGGCATGAGGAGGAATAAGATCCTTTATTTTATCAAAATCAGAGGGACTGCTGATCACTGATTCAGTGCAGGCGAGCGTGTCTTGAATTATCGCTTGCATTTCTGATTGGATAGGGAGCATTAAGGGATAACTCTTTCTAAATTCCGTGGCCGTTGTTGCAAACAGACTGATGGATTGGAATAACTCAATGGCTATTTCCTTTACATGCTTCACCTGATCTTTTTTTATCGTCAGGGCTTTATCTAGCGCATCAACTTGGTTTTTTATGGTAGTTAGCAGACGATCAATTGTAAGCGTATTAAAAAAACCAGGAGAAGATTGAGATCGATAACCTTGTAGTCTCGATAATTTAGCCCTTAAAAATTGACATAATGAAATTAATAATGCGATTTCTTTGCTAGTCATTTTCACTCTCCGTATTATGCATAGTATAATTAAATCGTAACACCCCAGGTACGTCATCCTGAGCGTAGCGAAGGATCTCAACTTGACCATATCCGAGCCATACTCAGGAGATCCTTCACTGCGTTCAGGATGACGTATGCGCATTTTGATGGAATAAAAAACAAATTTATCCACAACCTGGG
>CANJHO010000172.1 GCA_947474165.1 Legionellaceae bacterium | reverse complement strand
GTACGCGTTTTAAATCGGATGACATCGCTTGGAATGCCTGAGTCATACAAAGTGTGCTGATTAAAATCCAAAAGATCTGATGTCGTCCAAATATTTATTTATGCAACAACGCCAAGAAAACCCCCGTTTTATTTCCTCTAGTAGTTATTAGGATTTCGCATCCTGTTGCTTGACCGCCTGCTTGCCTGTTAATATCGATTTTTATCAAGGATACATCACATAGGGACAATGTGGTATGAATGTGGCTACAATAAAGAAGGGTAGTGTAGTGCTGACCCTATTGTTAGTATTTACGACAGGAATTACGCTCGCAGCCAGCCAGCCAGCCAGCCAGCCAGCCAGCCAGCCAGCCAGCCAGCCAAGACTAATACATTTTTAAACGATTCCTTAAATCGTCTTTCCCCTTACGTCATCACGTTAAGCGCAGGCCCCACCTGGGCGAATGGTGGTGAGACCCAAACGTTCTATGTATCGCCCTCCATTCAAAAAACCTACACAGCGAATCAATCGAGCAGTACTTTATTTGACGGCGAGTTATTTCTAGGGATTGAGCGACCACTCCGTCCTAATCTTCAAGGTCAGCTAGGCCTAGCAGTTGCTGCAACCAGCAATGCCAATCTCTCGGGTGATATTTGGGATGATGCTGACCCGCGTTTTAATAATTTTAATTACGCCTACAAGATTCAACACACGCATCTTGCCGTCAAAGGCAAGTTATTGAAAGAGACGGGGTATGTGTTGAAGCCCTATGTCAGCGGGAGCCTAGGTGTTGGATTTAACCAGGCCTATCATTTTAATATAACTCCAACCATTTTCGCAGCAGTTCCCGCGCCCAATTTCACATCGAATACGACAGTTGCATTCACTTATACCTTAGGCATTGGTTTACAACGAGCCATTAATGCGCATTGGAAAGTATCAGCAGGCTATGAGTTTGCCGATTGGGGGAAAAGCCAATTAGGCACCGCCCTTGGTCAAACCTTAGGTGCGGGATTATCGTTAAATCACCTTTACACCAATGGGATTCAATTTAGTTTAAGTTATTGTGCATAAGGATTAACACATGAAAAAAATAAATTTATTGTTGGCGGTCAGTGCGGCTCTCTTTTCCATGAGCGCACCTGCTTTGGCGTTAACGCCATGGTCGCTTGTTCCTATTACTGCCACAACCATCGCGGTTCCCTCAAATGCCACTGCCACCGTTCAGTACACGGTTACCAATAATTCTGTGACCCACACCCTTGTGATGGTCCCGATTGCGGGAATTTCTCAAACGACGACAGGGGCTGGTATTTGTAGCAATCCTTTTACATTGTCAACGGGTGCCTCATGTACACTATCATTACAAGTCAACGGTAGTGCATTAACCACCAATATTAATAGTGGCCCTCAAGTTTGTCAGCAAGGTGGTGATGGGCAACCCAGTCCGCAGGAGTGTTATCAACCAGCAAGTCAAGCGGCGAGCTTGAATATTACAGCGTCATCAACAGCCCTGGTTTTGGGTGATTCCTTTGGTGGCGGGACGGTTGCTTGTCTCGGCGGGGCGCCTTTTATGAATCTGATTGCGGCCACTACCGATAACAATGCCGGGATACAATGGTATAATGGCACTTATACTACAACAGGCGCTGGGAGTGATAATGATGGTTTTACTAATACAAACGAAATTGTAACTTCTCAAGGCGCTGTCATTACTGCTTATGCAGCAGGGCTTTGCCAGCAATATGCCGGCGGTGGTTATCATGATTGGTTCTTGCCTGCCAAAAATCAGCTTAATTGCCTTTATACCAACAAAACGGTGGTCGGTGGCTTCTCGGCGGCGGTCTACTGGAGCTCTACTGAGGGCGGTGCGGCCAGCGCGTGGAGCCAGCTCTTCGACGGTGGCTTCCAGAACAACGTCATCAAGGACGACGCCTGGAGGGTTAGGTGTGTGCGGGCTTTATCACTTTAGCCCTTAACCCCTTTTCTTTTGATCTTAGGTTGCCCGCGCAGCGGGCGCGAGTTTTTTCAGGACACATAGATGGTGTTACACACAGTGCTACCTTTATACCAGATATTTCATCAATGATGATTTTTTTTGCGACTACAACCAGCTTTTATCAACGTGTCAATTTGTAAGTCTAAATTTTTCTCATAAGTGCAAACTCAGGCATAGCCAATTAATTTTGAAGTTGATGATTCCATATTTTTCTCATTAATATCTGTTTTGAATGAGTTTACGATTTTTTAATTGCAAGACAAGTTGTTAAGACAGGTGAGCCTATATCGTATATGGAAATCTAAACTTGTTTTTATCTGCATCAAAAAATGGTGGTTTGATGAGACATCTCTATTTTAATTCCTATTTTGTACAATGCGGACAAATAGCTTGACATTTATCGTTTGTTACAGACGCGGACAAGCCATTAATCCGAGACATTTTAGTAATAATAATTTGACAAAACTGCCCCAATGGGGCATACTTAGATCATGAAAAGAATGATAACAATAATTGAATTTCCATCGTTTTTAGCCCAAATTGGCAAAAGCATGACAGGCAATGAGCGAGATGACTTCATTGATTTTCTAGCCAAATATCCCGAGGCCGGTGATGAAATTACTGGAACAGGTGGTATTAGAAAAATCAGATGGGCTGGAAAAGGCAAAGGAAAGCGAGGTGGGGTACGAGTTATTTATTATTTTTACAATGAGAGTGCGCCTGTTTTTTTACTAACAGTATATGGCAAGGGTGAGAAAGAAGACTTAACTCCTGAACAGGAAAAGCAGATGTCACGGCTTGCCAAAACATTAAAAGCAGAATGCAAAGCAGCGAGGAGAAATCATCATGACTAAACGAAATATTGGCGATGAGATTATTCAGGGGATGACAGAAGCCATCGAATACATTCGTGGCAACAAAATAGGTGCTGTTGTTCATAAAGTAGAAATCCCTGATGAAATTGATGTGAAATCAATCAGAGAGAAACTTAATTTATCCAGACAAGAATTTGCTGACAGTTTTGGGTTTAGCGCGAGAACGTTGCAGCATTGGGAGCAGGGCGACCGTAATCCCCATGGGCCAGCCAGGGTTCTTTTACTGTTATTACAACGTGAACCAAAAATCATTGCAAAAATATTGAGAAACGACAAAAAGAAATGCCATACAGTAAAAAACGCAGCATAAATTGTCGTTAATTCTGATTATCGGCATCTATAAAGGGTGGGCCGAAATTCACGTTATTTTGTATACCTTGCGAACATTCCTGTATGCAAGGTATAAATCCATCAAATCATGATGATCCAGTTGAGGTGAAGCTTGTCGTCGATATTATATACTTTTAGACGTTGCCCCTATGCTATTAGAGCAAGAATGGCACTTTCATACGCTGGGATTTGCATTGAACAACATGAAGTTGATCTTAAAAATAAACCCATCGAACTCATAAAAATTTCTCCTAAAGCAACTGTCCCCGTATTAGTGCTAAAAAATGGACAAATAATCGATCAGAGCGTTGATATTATCAAGTGGGCATTGGAGCAGTCAGATCCCGATGGATGGGTGACAAAAGAATTAGAAAAAAAATGTGATGAACTAATCCATTTAAACGATCATCATTTTAAGCCCATTCTTGATATGGGGCCTGTCATTTTAAATGTGTAAGTAGCCATAATCCGGTATTATCGCGCTAGCGTTATAATGCCAAGTACTAAGGATAGTTTTATGGTTATTACAGATGAAATGTTAGACGAAATGATAGGAACAGCTAAGACCCAAGATGATGTATT
>CANJHO010000171.1 GCA_947474165.1 Legionellaceae bacterium | reverse complement strand
TAATAGAATGTTCCTTTTGCAATTCCTGCTGCGTGAATGATGGCCTCAACCGATGTTTGTTCATATCCTTTGGTTTCAAATAGCTCTTTAGCAACTTGAATAATTTCTTGTTTGCGAATATCTGGTGCTTTAATTGTTCGTTTCATTTCATTCCCATTGTAGACTGACCGTCAGTCTATTATAATAAAAGCCTCTTTACATTGTCAATATAGTCTCTTAATCCAATATGCTATGAAGATTACATTGCTCATCAAATGCCCGTGCAGCAGGTTCATTATGTCTTAACAGCGCTGGCGACTCATTAACGATTAAATGGTTAAAGCAGCAAATAATTGTGATTAGCAGCGGCTTAGTTGCGTAACTCCAATGAAGGGTTTTTTGTCACTATAAACATTTAAATCGCTTCAATTTACCCGTTTCAGTATGGCGATTTAAATGTTCAACAAGACGAATGTTAATTTCGGGGTCGGATATTCCCAACAGTTTGAATTGACGGAATAAATCTGTCTTCATACTTGCGCTAACGACTTTATGAGCATTTGATAAAGAGACGGGAATTTGGGATAGGGTGGGGCGCTTAAACACAGCATTATACTTATGCAATTTTAATGTTTCATTAAACGGTGGTTTTTTAAGACACTATTTATATTGGCGTCTTAAACCCCAACAGGGTTGACAAGCGACCCCGTTGGGGCTATGATTAAATCATGAAAAGAAAAATAACTTTACAGGTTGTGGTTGAGACGCCGGAATTCATCAAACAAGCGAAGCTTTGTATGGATGATATTAGCGCTAATGAGTTTATTAATTATATTGCAGGAAATCCCTCAAAAGGAGCTTTGATCGTTGGCACTGGTGGGGCCAGAAAAATTCGCTGGGCTGCTGACGTCAATCAAGGAAAAAGTGGTGGGGTTAGAGTGCTTTATTATTATCACAATCAAGCCATGCCAATTTTTCTATTTACGGTTTTTGGAAAAAATAAAAAAGCAAATATTACACAAAGCGAGAGGAACTTATTGAAAACTATTATTAATAAAATCGTTCAAGCTTATGAGGAGAATGACCATGAGTGAGATAGGAAAGAGTTTAATTCAGGGTGCATTAGAAGCCCTTGATTTTGCTAAAGGACAAACCAAGAGTGCAAAAATACATAAAATCGATGTACCTGCCGAAGTTGACGTCGTTGCAATAAGGGAAAATCTGCATATGAGTCGGCAACAATTTTCTGATGAATTTGGCTTTAGCATTCGTACCTTGGAAAAATGGGAAAGAGGGGAGCGATTACCGGAAAGTCCTGCTCGTGCCTATTTAACTGTTATAGCCCAAAATCCAAAAGCGGTAATTGAGGCTTTAAAGCGGGCTTCATGAGTTTGATTAGGTCTGATTATATAGATTAAAGGGACTATTGGATTAGTGTATTTAATGTAGTCATCGTTATTTGTGTAGAATAACATAAGTTTTTAAAGATTCAATATAATTAAGCTGATATGATTGCTGCCTTTAAAATAGATGATTTAGAATAAGAATGCCTATAATTTTTCATCCAAGTCCAGGGCAAATTTTGCTATGTGATTTCTCAGATTTTAAAGAACCAGAAATGGTTAAAAAAAATAGACCTGTTATAGTCTTGTCTAGTGCACTAAAAGGTCGAGATAAATTGTTAACAATTGTACCTCTTAGCACTGTAGAACCAGATCCAATCCAACCTTATCATTATTTATTGCCTAAAAAATCGATGCCTATGATTAGAACTTTCCAAGAGCGTGAAAGTTGGGTGAAAGTTGGGTGAAAGGAGATATGCTTTATACCGTAGGCTTTCACAGATTAGATTTGATAAAACTTAGTACACGTAATTCAGATGGGAAAAGAGATTATTTTAGAAATAAGCTTGGAAGAGAGCAGATGAGGGAGATTTATAAATGTGTATTGCATGGGCTAAATTTATCCAAATTAACAAATCATTTGTAATTGATCATAGAAATTACTATAATTTAATTGTTCCTGCTCTGCTTTGCATCAGGCATTCGAGACTACACAAAGGTCCGCCCAGTGTAGCTGGCACAACAAAATGGAGATGACAATCCTTGTTGATGCCACGTTTAAGGCTTCTTCGGAAGCCTTTGTCATTTTATACCATACCTTAAAACATTCCTGTGAGAATCTCATTTAATAGTAATGAAGGTATCAGAGATCTAAACAATGACTCCATATCATGTGTACTTAGCAACCCGATTTGTAGAAGCCCTCTTATTCACATCTATTGTAACCGTCAACTTAGTTTATCAAGTAACTGTTGTTCAGCTTAACCCTTTACAGTTAGTGTTAGTAGGGACCTTGCTTGAAACTGTATGCTTTCTGTCAGAAATACCTACTGGATTAATGGCAGATATACATAGTAGAAAATGGTCCACTATTATTGGCGTGGTTTTAATTGGTCTGGGGTTTGTTGTTGAAGGTTCTTTCCCAACATTCTTTTTTGTAATGCTTTCCCAAGTAATTTGGGGTATTGGAGCTGCATTTGTCAGTGGAGCAAGAGAAGCTTGGATCACAGATGAAATTGGTGAAAACAAAGCAAATAAAGCTTTTTTGCATGCAGAACAATTAGCTCAATTTGGCGCGATGATTGGAATCGTTATTAGTGTGGCATTAGCCAGCTTTTATATTCGGCTTCCAATCATATTAGGTGGGGTGCTTTATAGTATTTGGGGCATTTGTTTATCCTTTTTAATGAAGGAAGTGCACTATAAACCTACTCCAAAAGATGAAAGACCCGGATGGAAGCACCTGGGGCATACTTTTTTGGAAAGTATAAAGGTTGTTAAAAATCATCATATATTATTAATAATAATGGCAATTGGTTGCGTTTTTGGTATGTTCTCAGAAGGGTTTGATAGGTTGTGGACCCCCTATATTTTGCAATTCAATTTCCCTACCATTGGCCACTTTAAACCCATTATTTGGTTCGGTATTATAAGTTTTGTGGGAATGATGTTAACAATCGCCGCCACTGAGGTTTCTAAAAGAAGAGTAGACACTAGCAGCCATCAAAGCGTTGCTCGCTCTTTATTAGTAATAAATTTTCTGTTAATGAGTAGCGTTATTCTATTTGGTTTGGCTGGTAATTTTACTTGGGCACTGGTAGGTTATTGGCTTGTTTATTTTCTAAGAGAAGTAAACGGTCCTCTTTATAATGCTTGGTTAAATCAAAATATTACTTCAAACATCAGAGCTACTGTATTTTCAATGAGCAGTCAATCAAATGCACTTGGACAAATCATATTAGGTCCTTTAACAGGTCTGGTGGCAACGTTATTCTCGCTGAAAGCCGCCTTGGTGATGGCAGGGATTGTACTTTTACCCATAATTTTCCTCTACTTATTTACAATTAAGAAACATAAATTAGGATAAGCATTCCTATAAAATTACTCTTGTTTATAAATCGCTGCATAGGCAACTTCCAGTTGCTGCCTAAGTTCATCAATCTGCTTTCTTAGCATTTTGTTTTGCTTGGTAAGAATTTCTATTTCTCGATCTTTTGTTTTGATCTGTATTGCCTGATTTTGCACTAGGCAATTATTGGCGTGATCTTTTGCTTTTAGTATGAGATCCCTAACCGTGGGTTCTTTATATAGCCAGCTCCTTGAAACACCGGTAAATTTAAATACGGAAAGAAAATTTATTGGAATCCCTTCTGTTTTCATAGTGTTTAAGGCATCCATAACACGCTGAAGGGTATCAGCGCGCTTTTGAAAAGAAGCTATTTTCATTCCTTCTGTGCTTTTTGAATTATTGCTCATCAGCTTTTTCCAATGAATTGATGATTAATTTTAAATTACTAGCCACCTCTGCATGTTAACAGGGGTATAAAAGCGCGGATAGATGGCGCAGCTTTGTGTTAAAATTATATACACAATTTAACTCAAAGATAAAAAAGCATGTCATCAAGAATGAGGCAATTCCTTGACATGCCCAGGTTAAGAGTAAGCTGTTAGATCTTA
>CANJHO010000170.1 GCA_947474165.1 Legionellaceae bacterium | reverse complement strand
TTTAAATTCCGTCATTGCGAGTGAAACGAAGCAACCCAGAGGTTCGAAGAGAGCGATTTCATGTCTTATAGTTACTCACTTTGAACTCCTGGGTTGCTTCGTTTCACTCGCAATGACGGAATTGCAAAAAATGGCTAAAGTCGAGATTAAGCCACTGTCTCGCACCAGACCAGAACCACAGCCTGGGTGATGAGATAGCTAAAGATCGGGCGAGGAATAACTTCCTGACCGAACCTACGCTATTACAGTATTTGCAGCGATAAAATCAACGGCCTCATTGGCATTATGTTTCGCATCAATTTGATCGACGCCAGTACACATCACTTGCGCTATCCAATTAAAATTAGAATTCAATTCACCCACTTTATCGCCCACATCATGATGAAACCAAACCTCAACAACACCCACGTTCTCTTTGATCGAGTCAAGCGAAGGCAACTGTTTTATAAACCCTCCCGAGGGATGTACAAAGCATTTCCATGCCGATCCCTGGACGTGATGATATAATTTACGCCTAAGATCCAATTGACCCAGATTCAATTCAACACAGTCCCCAACAATCGAACGTGATGTGGCTAAATCTAACATAACAGAATGACCACTTCCGCCCACACGCGTATTGACTTCAACCAAATAAGGACCTTTCTCTGTCATGATCAATTCAACATGGCTAGCACCAAAATCATAACCTATCGCATCTAATGCCGCACAAGCCTTACGCTCTATCGCCGCTTGATGACGATGTTGCAAAGGAAATGAAGCACCTGTTTCAACACTTTGATTAACAATGTCTCTATCTGAAATACCAACAATCTGGTGAACTCCTGCACTTGTGGTTAATATTTCCACGCTAACCAACTCTCCGACAAGATAATCCTCAATCACGGCACTTGAAGAAATGCAATCTTCAGATGTTTTTTCGAGTAAATGCATCACTTGGAGTATGTCATCCACATTTTGACAAACCGTAGCGCCGATACTTGAATGACCCTGAAGCGGTTTAATAAAACAAGGAAAATTGATATTCATTTTGTCTAATGAATCCAGCTCCGTTTGTTCTAATTTCACACATCCAATCGATTCAACGCCTTTGTCTGCTAGGACCTGTCTAAATCGATATTTATCTTGTGCTGTTTCTATTGCGGTAACATTAGAACCCTTGAGGCCTAATTCACGACAAACGATAGCGGCTGTCTTGGTTCTTATTTCAGCAAAGGTTATTACCGCATCAACATCAACCAGCTGATTTTTTATAACCCCTAACACCTCTGAAACATCACTTGAATCGGCAACGGATATGATTTGGTCAACGCTATCCAACATGCATAACGTTGACTCAGGAAACCATTTTTTAAATCGCTCATAACTGTCTGTAATCAAAACTGTTTTATAATGATGATGACGACAATACTCAATCGCAAAGAGCCCACTAAAATTAGTTTCTATAAAAACAATCGTCTTCGGTTTTAACAGACTTTTATTCATGAACAATCAGCTCCGCTATCTTGTCCCAAAAATTTTTCCAAAAAATAATTCCCACATCGAAAAATTCCTCAGCCTCTTTAATGTCTTGCTCTGATTGACTAAACTTTAAAAAATTAGCAACAGAATGCCTAATATGCTCAACCTCATCCATGCGATGAACTTTAAAAAACACACTGTCTGACAAGATTTTTTCGCGCTGACTATCAATACCAAGGGCGCTGAACACTGTTTCAATATTATTTTCAGCAATAATTTCAAAACTAAGCAATAGACCAATGGTACCGGATGGGCTTTTTATTTTTTCTAAAGACTCATTCAATGAGGATAATATCTTTCCAACGGAAAATTGTGGCGTGATTTCCTTAGGATTTATATCTGCCTTTTCCAATGCGTCAGCAAAGAGTTTGGAATGAATGAGTTTTTTATCTTGCGCACCAAGCTCATCATAAGCAATTTGAATTAAATGGTGTTGATGTTCTGGATCAGTCGTGAGGGATACTGCTTTTGCGATGAATGAAGGCACAAATCTTGAAAATTCAGACCAGAGGCCTGCCATTTTTTCTGCGGAAATTAAGTTTCTGTTATTTTTGAACGCGGTACTGATGTTTGCAAAAACATCCCCATATTTTTTAGCTCGCTCGGTAAAGTATTGGGTATAGAAAATAACATCAGGATGATTATGTCCATATACTGGTTCCGGTATTAAATACCGCAACTCTTTTTTATCATTAACTAAAATAGCTTCATCCAACTCTCTCATCATCAATACTCCCATTTGCTGATAAAGGATGTTAAGCATCTTACGCTTTTAGATCGCCAGTTAGACGTTGACTTAAGGTAGTGCCATTAAACCTTGGCCTAAGGATCGGGCGCAAAATAACGTCCTATTCTTGCGCTCGAACCTAACCTACATATTAATCTTCCAACAGAGTAAGATGACTAACACAAACTAAACATATAAATTAAAGATCCCCTCGTGAACACTTAGATTTGATCTATACCGCGCGCAGTATATATTAAAAATCAACTAGGCAATGACGATTGACCACACGCTGAAGCAAGTGTTTTTTGATCATCATCCAAACTGACTGCATCAACCTGGCCTACTACAGCAGATAACTTCTTCTGCCACCCTAACCCGCCTTTGACAGCAGCTTCTTTAAAAGCAGAGGCACCACTTTTTCCTACAGCCCCCCCCTCCTTTCCACCAACCGCAGCTTTCCTTGCCTCTAATTTCTCTGCAGCCTTTTGTTTTTTTAACAACGCTTGTTCTTCAGCGGAGGTGATATATAAGCCAAAATCCGCGGTTTGCTCAAGAACAAGATCAGCCGATCCACAGACGCCCACGCCCCAATAAGCAGTTTCTAGAACGGGGGTATTTTCAGCTAAAGTAAGATAGTCCTCATAACATCGGGTCTTCCCCGTTGCGTCAGTGACATCAACCACTGAAAGCGGTAATTCAGCGTGTAGATTTTCTCTTAACGTTCTTATTGCAAGATTGGTATCGGAATGACCGTTCAATATGGCTAGATCAATCATTGGCAACCCTAAATTCATCTGTCCGGATCGATCCATGAGATCAGGTCCAAATAGACTATCGCCAAATAACTTAGCATAAGTGACACCAAGAATTGCCGCTGTATTGGCTAATACACCACCCGGAAGATTATTGGCTAAAATTAATCTGATCGTTGGTAAATCAGCTGCACCACCTATTAATCTTCTTTCAGGTAGGGTTGAATCTGAATTCGGTATTTTAGGTTGATTGCCGTATAATTTTAATCCTTGTGTGTATTTATTTATTATCGCTGCATCACCAAAAATACCTATACCCCAATAGTTGGTATCAGCGGCAGGCGTTGTGGCAATGGCCTTTGCATAATCATCATAAGTAGCACAAGTCGCAGCTGCATCGGTCACCTCAGTCACGAGAAGGCTTTTTTCTTCTCTTAAACTGTCTCGGATAGCCCTCATGCTCTCATAACCCAGTCCATTCAATACGGGTAAATTTTGGGTCGTAATACCAAGATGTGTACGTTTTTTAGGAGTACCATCGCTTTCCGCCTTTTCCATGGGGACCATCTGATCTCTTCCAACCATCTCTGGAACTTTTCTTCCAAATTGAAAACCAATCAAAGCGCCTGCATACGCAAGGGTCCGTGAAGCAATCTGATCAGTTAGAATTAATACAAATTTTTTGTTGGAAAAAATCTCGACATTAGAACGCATATAAGTCACTCCATTTCATGTTATATTTTGCGACATAGCGATAATATAATTGATCACTATGCATCTGGACGATCGCCGTTGATCTAGGCAGGAGCATAATGATCTAACCTTTAATTATTGTTAATGCTGTTTTTCGAGTATTTTTTATTATCAATAACCGTAACTCCCCAGGTACGTCATCCAGAGCGTAGCGAAGGATCTCAAATTGACCATATCCGAGCCACATTCAGGAGATCCTTCACTGCGTTCAGGATGACGTAGATGCAGTTTGATAGAATAAACAACAAATTTATCCACAACCTGGGGA
>CANJHO010000169.1 GCA_947474165.1 Legionellaceae bacterium | reverse complement strand
GTTCAAGAGTTCGCAACACAATGGATGTATAAATATAACCATCAACGTCCAAACATGGCATTGGGCGGCATCACCCCGAAACAGCGACTGGCCATGGTTGCTTAATTAATCCTACTTCTGAGAGCGGTGGTTAATGGGGGGATTACCATTCGAGCTCGGGAGCCACGCCCCAGAAACAAACAAAATGTATCAATTGAGGAAATACTATGCGTACCTCAATATATAGGAAAGGTAAGTTTTTTATAGGATGGGCTCGTAGCGGCGTTACTTATCCTAAAATAATCTAAGAGTGCTCACCATCAAACTAGTTGATTACTCTAACCGAATACAATCTATTAGAAATTGGATGCTAGCATGAGAACATTAAGCTCATCGAAGAATTGTGTGAATCAGTGATGCATATAAATCATTAAGACAAATAAAATATTTGCAAGTGATAATAGTCAAAATGCCCGTTTACATGGAAATTACGTTAAAATAACCAACAATATCAGCTCTAAGGAGCGTTGCAAGGATGAGGAAAATTTCCGCCAATCCCTAGGCTTAGAGAAGATGTACAAACATCTTTGCAACGGCGCTCGCTTACCAGATTAATCAGTGTTAGCGGGCTTTTTTATATTCCTGCAACTGATTTTTATTATTGGCTCAGAGTCGGTGTACGTGTGTTTTTTTAATATATATTCAACTAACACATCCCCAATCCAAAATAAAACTTTAGGTGATTAATCAACCAACTTAGGAAGATAGTCGTGGATCTTAGTATTGAATTTTTCCCTCCCAAAACATCTCATGGCAAAAATAAATTGCGAGAAGTTTGCAGCCACCTCGCAAGAGAGATAAATCCAAATTTTTTTTCGGTGACTTTTGGCGCCGGAGGTTCAACTCAAGAAGGAACTTTGTCAACCGTTCAGGATATTCAGGAAGCCGGTTTTAAAGCTGTACCACATCTATCATGCATCGGTAGCACAAGGGAAAATATTTTTAAATTTCTTAACCAATATAAAAAAATGGGGATTAGGCGTATTGTTGCTTTACGCGGAGATCTACCATCGATCAAACAACAAAGTGAATTCCATCATGCGGATGAACTCGTAACTTTCATACGTCAAAAAACCTCAGATTGGTTTCATATTGAAGTTGCAGCCTATCCTGAAGCACACCCGCAATCAAAATCATTTCCAGAAGATTTGGAAAATTTCACTAAAAAAATTAAATCCGGGGCAAATTCAGCAATTACTCAATATTTTTACAACCCAGAGGCTTATTTTAGATTTATAGAAGATATTAGGAAATTTGGAGTAGAAGCTCCAATCACACCAGGAATTATGCCAATCACCAATTACAATCAACTAATACGGCTTTCTGAAACGTGCGGTACGGAAATACCAAGATGGATTCGAATGAGACTCGAATCCTATAGCAACGATCCTCAATCGCTTAAATCTTTTGGTCTCGATGTCGTTGCGAATTTATGCGAACAGTTAATAGATGGGGGTGCTCCTGGATTGCATTTTTACTCACTAAATCAAGTTGAGCCAACCCTGGAATTAGTTAAAAGGATAAATACCAATTAATTGATAATTCCGAATTATTCTATTAGAGCAACTAATTTCACTAATTAGTAATTTTGAAATGCACACCAAATTGACTTATCATCAACCAGAATGAATTAAATATTTTTACACTCAAAAAACAGTCGAACTCTACACTCTTGACATTTTTTCACATCTAAATTTTTAAAAATTTCCTGTATAGCAGTTTTTTTATCCGGATAGATATGATCTACTCCTAACTCTTGCGTAAATCCATCTTGCGCCCACTGAGCCAATACGGCGGGACGCGGTCTATGAAAATATAAATCTCCTCCAGAATTTCTTCTTTGGCGCAACTCTCTCATCCATAATTCGGATCCTGCTATATCTACAAAATTCATACTTTTCGCCATAATAAGCAAGTGCTTTTGATTAGAAAATTCGGCTCGGATTTTTTGCAGTTGATCTGATACAAATGCCGTCGCTCCAAAATAAACAGCTCCCTCCATTCTGATCAACTTTAATTGAGGACATTCGGCCAACGCATTAGGATTATCGTTGACCACAACAAATTGTCGTTTTTCATGAAAAGAATCAAAACCCATTGTTCTCATAGCTGGTTTCGATGTTCTCTGTAAATAGGCCCCTAAAGATAATGCGCTACCTACTAATATAGCGACCTCTAATCTTAAGGTTATTGTTGCAATTAAAGTGACCAAGCCAATAGCAAACTCATATCGAGATACTTTAATCAACCACTTCCAGCGACCAATATCTAATAATGTCCATGCAACAAGAATTAGCAGGCCAGAAATAGAAGCGTATGGGATAAGAGCTAAAAGTGGGGAAGCTAAAATGACTAATGGAATCACCAATAGTCCAGAAAATACTGAAGCCAATGGTGTTTTAGCTCCCGACTCCAAATTTGGCATTGAGCGATTTAAAGATCCGCAAGCCACATAAGAAGAAAATAAGCCACCGAATATATTAGCCAAACCTTGACCAATAAATTCACGATTACCATCAATGCGTTGCCCAGATTTTTCTGCAACTGCCTTAGCAATAGAAATTGACTGAGCTAAAGCCACCAAAGATAGTGCAAATGAAATCCCAAATAATTTTTCAAACGTTTCATAGCTAACATTAGGAATTTTAAAGGGGGAAACAGGTGATTGCAAATATCCTAAGACAGGCACACCTTTTCCAATTGAAAAATAATTTAAAAAAAATGAAAACAAAGTACCTACGCATAAACCTATTAACATGAAAGGTAATTGACGATTTCTAATACGGAGCCAAATTGATGTCATTAAAGTTAAAACCGCAACAAGAATTGCATTTAAATTAATTTCACTCAAATAACTTTTTATTATCGAAAAAAAATTATCAGCCGCGCTAAGCTCTATTATTCCTAAAGCATCTTTTAGCGCATGCAAAGCTATCAATAATGCCGCTCCACTTGTAAAACCAAGTAATGCTGTTGGAGAAATAAAATTAGCCACAGAACCAATCCTTAATATCCCAACTAAAAATTGAATTATCCCGACCATGATCGTAACAGTCAAAGCCAACTCTACATATGAAGAACTGCCAACAGCAGCTAGAGGCGCAAGCATTGCAAATAACGCCAACGAATTCGCATTTGTAGGCCCTGTTACTACGTGCCAACTAGATCCAAACAAGGCGCCAATAATACAAGGGATCACAGCTGAATAAAGTCCATACTCCACCGGCAATCCTGCCAATGTTGCAAATGCAATCCCTTGAGGTAATACCAAAAGAGTCCCTAGAATCCCCGCCAAAAAATCATCTTTTAGAGATGAGTGGTTAACCAAAACTATCCAGGGAAATAAATTCTGAATTCTAGGGAAACGCATTTTTTAGAGCCAATTAGACATAAAAAAACTCATAATTCAATCAGGGGAATTCATTTGAAAATGACAGTCTTAGGACCGTTCAAAAAGATACGGTGTTCAGCGTGCCATTTTATTGCTCTTGCTAAAACTATAGTTTCAACATCCCTACCTATATGCGTCAGATCTTCAACACTCATGGCATGATCAGCCCTTATTATGTCTTGCTCAATTATGGGCCCCTCGTCTAAATCATTAGATACATAATGAGCCGTTGCCCCAACTAGCTTAACTCCGCGGTCATAAGCTTGCGTATAGGGTTTCGCGCCCTTAAAACTTGGCAAAGAACTGTGGTGAATATTAATTGCCTGACCATTAAATTTAGATAAAAAAGACTCACTTAAGACTTGCATATACCTAGCGAGTACCAACAGTTTGATTGAATTTTTTTCAAGAATCTCTAGCAGAAAATCTTCAGATTTTTGTTTGCCAATTTCCAAAATTGGTAAATATTCAAACGGGATGGTAATCCCCCCATTAACCACCGCTCTCAGAAGTAGGATTAATTAAGCAACCATGGCCAGTCGCTGTTTCGGGGTGATGCCGCCCAATGCCATGTTTGGACGTTGATGGTTATATTTATACATCCATTGTGTTGCGAACTCTTGAAC
>CANJHO010000168.1 GCA_947474165.1 Legionellaceae bacterium | reverse complement strand
TTAGAATCTCTCTTCAGTGTTTCGAGTTGATCATCATAAATTCCCTCAGTTTCATACAATAATCGACCAACAAGAGTTGATTTTCCATCATCAACAGAGCCGCAGGTAATAAAACGTAATAAATCCTGATTTGTAGAATTACTAATATATTTTTTACTCTTTGCTAGAGGCACATCCATTAAAAATATCCTTCTTGCTTCTTTTTCTCCATAGAACCATTACTGTCATAGTCAATCAACCGTCCTTGACGCTCTGAAAGAGTACTCGATTGAAGTTCATTGATTATGGCCGATAAAGTAGTAGCATTTGATTCAATCGCGCTAGTAAGAGGGTAGCACCCCAGCGTACGAAAACGGACTTGTTTTAATTGAATTTCCTCTGGAGGCTTAATTTCTAAACGCTTATCATCAACCATAATTAACATACCGTTTCGCTGAACTATAGGTCTTATAGCAGCATAATATAAAGCGGGGATAGCTATTTTTTCTTGATAAATATATTGCCAGATATCTAACTCTGTCCAATTGGATAAAGGAAAAACTCTTAAGCTTTCGCCTTTATTGATGCGGGTATTAAATAAACTCCATAATTCTGGTCTTTGATTTTTCGGATCCCAACGATGACCAGAATTACGGAAAGAACAGATGCGTTCCTTAGCCCGCGATTTTTCCTCATCACGACGAGCTCCGCCAAATGCAGCATCAAAACCATAATGATCTAAGGCTTGCGTTAAAGCATTCGTTTTCATTACATCGGTATATAAAGCCGAACCATGAGTTTGAGGAGTAATTCCTTGGGTTAAACCCTCTTTATTAGTGTGAACAAGTAATTCCAAGCCATTTTTAGCTACAGTTTGATCACGGAAATGAATCATTTCACGAAATTTCCAAGTCGTATCAATGTGTAAAAGTGGAAAAGGTGGTTTTGCAGGATAAAAAGCCTTTAAGGCTAAATGCAAGAGCACCGAGCTATCTTTACCGATGGAATAAAGCATTACAGGGTTTTCTGTTTCGGCGACTATTTCTCTTAATATCTGTATACTTTCATTTTCTAGATATTTTAAGTAGGGTAATCTCATCAAAGTTCCATTTGAGTTTAGCCAGGGAATTTTAATTGAGATAGATAGTCAAGTAAATACAGCTAGGAAAACTAGCTTGTTTTAATTGAATTTTTTCGCTAAGTTTAATTTCTAAACATACACATTGACAATCATGTTTCTGACTATATATGATGGACTTCATATAATTCATTAGGCAGGAAAATATGTCAAATAAAGATACAATGGAATTTTTAGAACAATGCAAAATGAAGCAGAGCGCTACCCCCTCGTATCCGGTAACTGAGCCTTATATTCCTCCAGATCTATCCTCGCTCGATATTGAACAAGTTATTTCATATGCAGGTTGTAGTCCTCATCCTTGTAACCCTACTGGAACTGATACAGCTGCAGCTCTTGCAGCGGGATCTGCTTAAAAAGTTGCTGCCTTCATTTAAATATTGATATATGAAAAATCGTGTAAAAACGTCCTGCAAGCGTCAAGTGGAGCTTACTGATTGTGGAGCTGTCGCCTTAGAGATTATTCTTTCCTATTATCAATATGATGTTCCTATCAGAGTATTACGGGAACAATGTGCTGTATCTCGAGATGGAGTAAGTGTTCCTAGTCTAATCCATACGGCAAAACAATATGGATTAGAAGCAAAATTATTCTATATCTGTCCGAAACCCGAATCTCATATTATCTACCCACTCATTTTATTTTGGAACAAAAAACATTATGTCGTGCTAGAAGGATTTAAACGAGATAGGGTTTATATTAATGACCCACTTACAGGACGGCACATCCTAGATTATGCCACTTTTGAAAAACGTTTTTCCGGAATCGCTATTCAATTACTGCCAAAACAAGGGTTTAATCCCTCTCCTAAAAAAAGGCAATGGCCAATTTATTTTCATTTTTTATGGAGCAAGGAATGGAAATTGTTGAGTCTTATCTTCTTGTTAACATGCATAATGACTATTCTCAACCTAACGACGCCTCTTTTTAGTAGCTTCATGATAGACCATTATATTCAAAATGAGCAAAATGAGCATTGGCTTTTTTTTGCCACAATGACTTTGGCACTTATCATTCAATGTGGTGTTATTTTTATTCAGCGAAAAAGCCTCAGACAATTAGAAAATAACATTGCACTTCGTCTTTCAACAAAGTTGACTGAAAAACTAATTCATTTACCTCTTGCCTTTTTCACACAAAGACGACAAGCAGAAGGCATCCATCTTTTACAGGCCTCTGAGCGTATCGCTGAGTTATTTAGTGGTTCACTATATACCTCATTACTGGGCCTTATCCAAATAAGCCTCTACTTGGCTATCATTCTATATCATAGTCTCTTTATGGGATTGTTAGTGCTTATAGTTTCATTTTTTAATATGGGTTTTCTCTTCATTTCAAAAAGGTATAAACAGGACATTCATGCATGGATAAAACAAGAGCTTATGAGTTTAAGCGCATTAACCCTTAGCTATTTATCCAATGTATTGGAAATTAAAATAACTCCATCGCAAAAAAATCCACTTGAAAAATGGCACAATAAACTTGAAAACTATTTAATAATGTATAGACAGCACACCTTAAGTAATGCATTAATTCGAAGTGTTTCGACTTTTTTATTTAGTTTGTCCCATGTCACCCTAATATGCTTTGGCACATGGTTTTGTACCAAAGGCTATTTTTCAGTGGGCGATCTGGTTGCTTGTTCCGTTCTATTTTTATCATTCAATGAATTTATACATCAGTCTGTTAACCTTCGAGACCAACTTCAGCAAGCTCAGATGGATTATCACCGAACCACTGAAATTATAGAGTATCCCATGTTAGAATCCAGCTCAGTACAGAGTTCTAACTCTTTAATTCACAGGGAACATCAATCCCCTGCCAGATCTATAGGGAAAATTGAATTAATTGATGTGACGTTTGGATATTGTAAAACAAACAAACCCTTATTCAAAAATTTAAACCTGACCATTGAGGCTAAATCAAAAATTGCTATCACCGGCCCTTCGGGTAGTGGAAAAAGTACCTTAGCATATCTTCTCGCGGGGCTTTATACCCCCTGGGATGGTGTCATATTAATTGATGATAGGGAACTTTCAACTTACCTTACTGAGGAGCGTTCTGCTTTAATTGGTCTAGTGAGTCAGGAGCAATTTTTTTTTCAGGGAAGTATCCAAGATAATCTATGCTTATGGGCTGAACATTACACAACCTCAGATCTTCAGCACGTGACTCAATTGGCATGTATAGACCATTTTATTATGAATACCCAGGAACAATTTAATTTTCAACTCTCCGAGGGTGGGAAAAACTTAAGCAGTGGACAACGACAACGATTAGAACTTGCCCGCACATTATTAATTGAACCAAGCATACTCATATTAGATGAAGCAAGCAGTGCAATTGACCCGTTCATAGAAGATAAAATCAATCGAAACCTTCGAGCCCTTAATAACACAATGATTACTATTGCTCATCGATTAAGTTGCATTCGGAATGCTGAGACCATTTATATTTTAAACAATGGACAATTGATTGAATCTGGTACACATAAACAATTGCGGGATAATAAAAGTCCCTCTTATCATGCACTATTTGAAGTAGAGTCCTCGCGCAATGATATCTTACATTAAACGCCAATTATATGATCTAAAATTTACTTCCATTGATGATAATGAGCTGAATGTATCATCATTTATTCGGTTTATACTCACCACCCGGCGAAGCTCTTTTTTTATGATGCTTGGTGGCTGCTTTTTAGTAGCACTGCTTAGCATGCTTTTCCCACTCTTAACCGGTTATTTAATTGGGCGTACGATTCTTCAATCCCAAGTTTCTATTATTTGGCATTTCGCCGGTTTACTACTGGCTGCCAGCGTGCTGTTAAGTATCTTCATTTTTATTAAATCGGCCTTATTTTCGCAATTTCAAATCAACCTCATGTATTACATTCAATCATTAATTATGCGTCAGGTATTCCGTTTGCCCCTGCATTTTTTTGAACAATATCCCGCTGGTGAATTGAACCAACGTATCTTCATCATGGAATCATTGTCCATGATATTAAATGAAAATCAATTTGGTGCATTCATAACTCTTATTTGCACTTTTAGC
>CANJHO010000167.1 GCA_947474165.1 Legionellaceae bacterium | reverse complement strand
TAAGATAAAAAAATTGGTAAAAAAACCAATTGGCGTAGCTTTGCCTGTTGACAGGGAGTTTCTAATGGGCGACCCCATGTGTGTGCGACCCCATGTGTGTGCGACCCCATGTGTGTGCGACCCCATGTGTGTGTGCGTAAAAAACCAAGTGCTCT
Organism: Legionellaceae bacterium; assembly: GCA_947474165.1. Taxonomy (GTDB): domain Bacteria; phylum Pseudomonadota; class Gammaproteobacteria; order Legionellales; family Legionellaceae; genus CANJHO01. The sequence continues at coordinate 4,028 of CANJHO010000167.1, read as the reverse complement.
AGCAGAGAGATATAATATAACCGATTGATTTTAAACAATATATATGGTGCGCTCGGAGGGACTCGAACCCCCGACACCTTGGTTCGAAGCCAAGACGATCAATAATAAAACATAATAAAATCAGTAACTTGCGATGTAACGAATCTAGCAACTACTGCCTCACACAGCCCTACACGACTGAGACCACATTTCACACTGTTACAAATCTGCTACACGTCATTTTTAAGCCAATATCCACAATTTACATGAATTTTTAATAAAAATATTTGCAACCACATGTATGATTGTGTGTAATTTAATCATGAAAACACTTAAACGTGATAACGTTCTATCTCATATGAAATCCGGTGTGGTTTACCGGAGGGTAGGTCTATTGCCTTACTCAAATAACCTAGATCGGGATCTAAACATGCTGGTTAATCAAAACAAGCTAAAAAGACCGGCACCAGGACTGTACTACAAACCTAAAACTTCTAGGTTCGGCTTATTGCCTCCCTCAGATGAAGCATTGGTAAAAGCATTTTTGAAAAAACCATTTCTCATGTATTCATGGAATGATTACAACTCGTTAGGATTAGGGTTAACACAGTTATATAATCAAGTCGTCGTTTATAATGCAGAACGGCATGAAGAGGTAACACTTGGAAATAGAAAGTTTGCGTTCAGGCGCCCTAACAATGGTTTTCCTGCGCGATTAACTCGCGAATTTTTATTGGTTGATTTATTAAACAATGCCAAATATTTAACTGAAGAGATCAATGGATTAGAGTCAAAAATTAAAACGAAACTAGGGGAGTTTGACCCTACACTACTACTTCAATTAGCGGAGCAGCACGGAAAAGTATACACACGAAAATTAATAGCCGCTCTATTGGGAAAATAATATGATTTTACGCTAGCTATCGTGTGCACGTTATTGGAACATGCACACAAAATACTGTTTCCGTGTGCACGTTATTGGAACATGCACACAAAATACTGTTTTTTGTGCTTATTGCAATTTTGCAGACTCCTCATTTGCTAATGAACTATTATTCTGATTTTTTCCCGCATTCAATAACAATTGGAACAATGCATCATTTAAATAAAAATTATCCTTACCCAGCTTTAATTTACTAAGCAATCCTATTCCCACAAGTTCATTAAGATACTTGGCCGCCGTATTGCGATGCACTTGCAGCTCATCCGTAACAAATTCGATCTTGGTGTAGGGATGTCTAAATAGATTATTAATTAAATCCTGACTATACATGCCAGTTAATTTTTCACGAATTTGATGCTTATACTCTTGCATTAACTTTTTAATAGCATAAATTAAAACAGTCGTTTGTCTCGAGGTTTGCTCAACCCCATCCAACATAAATAACAACCAATCTTGCCAACGACCATGACTACGGACATCCTGAAGCAATCGATAGTATTCACTCTTATTTTGATTAATATAACGGGATAAATAAAGCACAGGCGTGTCTAACAAGCCCTGCTTTACCAAATAAAGTATATTAATAATGCGCCCTGTTCGTCCATTGCCATCATAAAAAGGATGAATGCTTTCAAATTGATGATGAATAACCGCCATTTTGACTAAAGGATCCCAATCACACAAATCGTCATCATTGATGAACTGTTCAAGATTAGACATAAGCGCAATAATTTCATCAGGGTGCTGAGGCGGGGTATAAATAATCTCGCCAGTTGAGTCATTACGTAACTCTGTACCAGGTAACTTACGAAAACCGGCGCTATTCTCTTCAATAGAAGATTGTATCTCCAAGATATCATTGTTAGTTAAGAGTTTTGTCTTTTTTACCTGCCTAAACCCTTCACGCAGAGCTTTAGCGTAATTGTAGACTTCCTTTGCTGCAATCGTCACAAAAGCCTTTGTATAACTATCACTGCGATAAAGATCATCATGCGTCGTTATAATATTCTCAATCGCCGAGCTATCTTTTGCTTCCTGCAAAGACAGTGTATCAATCAAAATTGTTTGATTAGGGATGATAGCAGAAACCCCCTTTAGCTCAGCTAATGCTTGATGAGCCTTTGCCATTTTTTTTAATATTAGCCTCGTCTCAAGATCACCTAAATTTGGAAGCATTGGTATTTTATAAAACATAAATGAGCACTCTCATAGGGGTTGTCATAAGTAAAGTTGATATCTTTAGTAAGCTAAATAAGAACTCTGGCCAGTCCCTTTTATTGTTTCATTTTCCCTTACCAACCTCTTCAACATAACGCGCCACAGGACCATGACAATCAATGCAGTCACCCTTAATCAGGAAACACTCTCCTTCTAAAACCACATAAGCATCAGCGATACTACAAACGCCGCGACAATGACTACAGTAGGCATTATTGAGTAATTTTACTCGTACATGATTTGGTATAGATTCCCAAATATTCAATGCGGCTATCGTGCCTTTCATCATAATATCGGATAACTCCCTATGAAATAAATTAACTTAAAAATAAAGCATCGCCAACTGACTCAAACAACGGTAAATAATTTTCATCATTCTCTATTAACTGCATCACATGCGACAACGCGCCAAGAATAACCGATTTATTAAATCCATCCATGCCTGATTTAATTACCAAGCCGCCCAACTCAATTTTTCGTCGCGTATCCGCACGACGTTTTTTGAGTTTTTCAAGCGCTAAAGATTTTTCGCAACGAGCCATGTACTGTTCTTGTTTTACAATTTGAGTATGGGTCGTCATGAGGCAATTCCTTCGCTGGCAATCTTAGCAAAGGCCGAATCCAACTGCTGAATATCCAATTGATGAAGGCCGTGTTTATAGGCCAGTGATCCAATTTCAAGCTTATGCTTTTGTTGCAACTTATCAAGCTTGTCTTTAGCTTTTTCAATTCTATCCAAGAGTACTGCTTCCATTTGGGATGCTGTCTGTTTAGACATTTTTATGCTCCGCAAATGTTGTTAACGAGCAAAGCCTAGCGTACTCGATCTGCAAAATCAATAGCCTATCAAAAAACATGAGCGAAGCGAAAACAACCTATCACGCAGAGGAATTCCAGTGCGCATTGCTTTATCTTGTTAGGTCGTAGTGCTACTATAAAAAATTTACCAATCAGTGTGGACGGGCATGCGCCTCGCTCATTATTCTTAGCCCTCACTGAGTATGCGTCTTGGAGGATGCCAAAATGAGTGAATGGACACGGGTGGGACTCTGTATTTTCGGTTGCCTAATATCTCAATGGGCACAAGCGCATAAACCACTCAGCGCATCCGATGGTGCAGCGTTTCATGGGCCTAAGCATCAAGTGAACCAAGAAAAAACCATGGCCATTCCACCAGTCGCCTCAGGCACTACTGCCGTTAATCTCCTCAAACACGCCTTGGCGCATGGGGACGGGATACTGCAATTGGGCGGTTTTTGGAGCAAGCAAGGTCAGTCTCAACAAGTGAATATAAATGGCACGGTTGGCGATTATTTTAATGTCACGAACAGCCAAAGCGGTAATTTTTTACTAGGTCTTGGCTATTTGAAGGATGGAAAAGACATCAAGCGCGCCAAAATGCAGTATGGATTGAATTGGTTCTATCTTTCACCAACGTCGGTTAAGGGAACCGTTTTACAAGAAGCGTCCTTTGTCAATTTGGCCTATTCCTATCATGTAACTCATTATCCGCTCTATGCGATTGCAAAATCAACGTTCCAAACCCGATTCCCTGATAAAGAAGTCACCTTTGATGTAGGCATTGGCCCTAACTTCATGACGACCAGTCAATTTAAAGAAACCTCACTGGGCGCAAATACCCTTCAGGATGCCATTTTTTCAGGAACCACCACGACTACGTTCAGTGCAACAGCCGGCATTAGTTTAAAATGCGGTCATTTTGTAGGGCCAACGCAAGCGGTGTAATGTCTCAAAGAATCTAGGTTTTAACTCACCTATTTATCCCGCGATATGTTGATCACTATCCTTAGGCTGGGTGTCAAAGAAAATGAGACAAAAAATAAATTATGATTGGTGACTGATCAACCTGTATTATTGAATCTCCTAC
>CANJHO010000166.1 GCA_947474165.1 Legionellaceae bacterium | reverse complement strand
TGGTCGCGAAAAAAGAAGGAGGATCTGATTAATGCATTGAATCCTGTGTGGGGCGATTTATATCGATCGATATGTTAAAGACCGTGCTACTGCAGGGAGATCCTTCGCGCAAAAAAACGCGCTCAGGATGACGTAGCTGGGGAGTTACTAAGTTTCAATGTTTAACTGTCTTATTGATGGACTTCGGTGAAGGTGGAACAACGCATTTACATTTAGCATGATGACATCCCGCCACGGCAGGGACTATGCAATGAGACCTAGCTTTGCACAAATCTGTGTCGCACGCCTCAGCGGCTATCGCCGCATTAGAAACGATTAGTAACAAACCACTAAAAATCATTGATAGAACAACACTTCCTTTATTAATACGCATTTTGATCTCCTTATGCTTTAAATACAGGTTCATTACTGTTCAACCTGTTGTTGAAGCTTAGTAGACGCCCTTTGATATGTCAATTGTGACACAGGTTGAACGCGTGAAGTGGGCGACCTTATTCGCGCGCGCTGCTTGGCGTCAACTGCCAAGTTCTGTTTGAGTGTATTGTTATCGTGTCATGTCAAAATAAGCTGGTGAAGATATTTAAATTTTTTCCTTTCATTACCCCTAATAAATGTCCATGTTGTCACCTCATGGATTCTCTTGAAGGCCTGCTTATTTCTTTTTTAGATAAAAACGTTAAAACACGGTCAAGCCCATTGGTGCTTAAGAGTCGCTTCATCACGATGAAAAAATAAGTTGGAAAGGTGACTGGGTATTTGGCTTTGGGGTTGGGTGATTCGATGGCGTGAATGAGCTTAGTGACCACGGCCTCGGGTTTTTTTGTAAAAGGAGAATCTTTTTTTTGTGATTGAAAATGGCTTAGCATGTGTTGATATTGCGCTTGGAAATGACTGAGTTTGATATTGATTTTTTTTAAGGAGATGGCTATCACATTCTCTCTGAATTGACTTTCAATCGGGCCGGGTTCAATACAAATCACATGAATGCCTGAGGGCTTTAGTTCCAGCCTTAAGGTGTCGCACAAGCCTTCAACGGCATATTTTGAGGCATTGTAGGCGCCTCGAAAGGGCATGCTAATGAGTCCGAGCACGGAGCTCATATTGATAATTCGGCCATGACCTTGTTTGCGCATGATGGGAATGGCGAGATTGGTGAGCTCCATGAGCCCAAAGACATTGGTTTCAAATTGTTGGCGCAACACGTCTCGGGAAATATCTTCTAATGCGCCTGCTTGACCAAAGCCTGCATTATTGATTAACACATCTAACTGACCGTGGGTTTTAGATAAGACCTCAGTGAAGGCTTTGGTGACTGAATGGGAATCGTCAACATCCATCAATACAGCTTCACATCCAAGCGCTGTTAATTTGTTAAGATCTTCTTTTTTACGACACGATGCAATCACACGATGTCCGCGTTGTGATAAAATCAATGCGGCAGCCAAGCCAATGCCAGTGGAACAGCCGGTGATAAAGATAATTTGTTTGTTTTTTTTCATAAGGCACCTACTTTTGACTTGTTGGGGCAGGCAGTGTAGCCTCTTTAGGGATTTTCTACCTCATTTAACCACGGTATCACATGAAAGAACACATTGAATCACTGTTGCGAAACACTGCTGAAGCATTATCTATTGAGAAGGGTTTTTCCCTCCCTGTGCCCTTAACGTTTACGGTAGAGCGCCCTCGCGATCCCAGTCATGGTGATTTTTCAAGCAATCTCGCCATGGTTTTGGCGAAAGTAGTCGGCATGCCGCCGAGGGCTTTGGCTGAATTATTCATTGAAGCCATTCCGCCTGAATTGGATATAGACGGCATGACACTTGCAGGACCTGGATTTATCAATTTTAGCTTGAGTCATCATTATTTGCAGGCTAGATTTGAAGCCATTTGGCAGTCACCAACGGGTGGGGTAGTCGCGATGGCCACGCCTCAAACCGTTGTTGTGGATTACTCCTCCCCTAATTTGGCAAAAGAAATGCATGTGGGCCATTTGCGTTCAACCATTATTGGGGATGCAATTGTTCGAATTTTGGAGTTAAAAGGGTATCAGGTGATTCGGCAGAATCATGTGGGGGATTGGGGCACTCAATTTGGGATGTTATTGGCGCATTTGGATGATGAAAAGCGGGTGCATTCAGCTGAAGTAGAACTCAATGATTTAGAGGGTTTTTATAAGGCCGCAAAACAACGATTTGATAAGGAACCCTCGTTTGCCGATAGGGCACGCCAATGGGTTGTGTTGCTGCAATCAGGGGATGCCCATTGCTTGTCATTGTGGACGCAGTTTATTCAATTGTCCTTGGCACATTGTCAGGCGGTTTATAACCGATTGGGGGTATCCTTAACGCCCAAGGATGTGATGGCTGAAAGTGCTTATAATGAGATGTTAGTCAATATTATTGACTCGTTGCGTGAAAAAGGGTTTCTCACTCAAAAGGATGGCGCACAATGTGTTTTTCTTGATGAATTCAAGGGAAAAGAAAATGAACCCCTCCCGATCATTGTTCAGAAAAAAGATGGGGGCTTTTTATATGCCAGCACCGATCTCGCGGCAGTTTTGTATCGTCAAACGGTATTAAAGGCCATGCGTGTTTTATATGTTGTGGATGCGCGCCAATCCCTTCATTTTCAGCAGATCTTTGCCTTGGCTCATCAGGCAGGTTTTGCCGATCCCGACATGCAATTAGAACACATCAGTTTTGGGATGGTTTTAGATAAATCCGGTAAGCCTTACAAAAGTCGAGACGGTGGGGTCACCAAGCTCGTTGAATTGCTTGATGAAGCGGAAAAACGTGCGCTCACGCTGATTGAGACGAAATCATCCACCTATCCTTTAGAAGAACAATGGGCCATGGCCCGTGTGCTGGGAATTTCTTCAATTAAATATGCAGATTTATCAAAAAACAGAACGAGCGATTATATATTTGATTGGGATACCATGCTTAGTTTTGAAGGCAATACAGCCCCTTATCTTTTGTATGCTTATACGCGCATTAGTAGTTTGTTTCAAAAAGCGGGGGTTGACCTTGATTCACTCAATGCCCCATTGGTATTAAGCGACTCCCATGATATTGCATTGCTTCGACAACTTATTTTATTCCCTGAGGTGATTGATACGGTTGCAATGAAGGCCACACCGCATTTGTTGTGTACTTATTTATATGAATTGGCAGGTTCATTTTCGTCTTTTTATGAGGCATGTCCTATTTTAAGTCAAAAAGAGGAGGCTTTGCGTTCAAGTCGTTTAAAACTGGCAGGGCTCACGGCACGTATTTTGGAGTTGGGGTTGATGTTGCTTGGGATCGCGACCTTAAAACGGATGTAAATGGTATGCTTTCAACAGCCCCTAATTATCGAATCTAACGGACTAATTTAATATCAATAGGAAGATCAAGTTTTCCCCAAATTTTATCCGACGTGATCACAGGAAGCTGTTTATGTTGGGCTAAAGCTAAACAAGCACGATCTCCTAATGATAAACCCAAAGGTTTGGTTATATGCCTAAATGAGGCACTTATAGCGGCTTGTATGGCATCAAAATGAACAATTTCAACCAATAATTCAGATGATATATTGACCGCATCAACATGAGGTACGCCTATACCCACTAATACAGTAATAACCTCAGCAAAGTTAACAGCCGACATGATGGCTTCTGGAATATATTTTTCAACAAGTTCATGTCCGGATTCTTTGTTTAACAAAACAAGTAACGCGGAAGCATCAAAAACAATACTCATGATTCAATCATCCTCATTGCGTAATTCGCGAAGTTTAATGGTTAAGCTTTGCCCCTTGGCATAACCAAGAATGATATTCTGCGCTTGTTGAATCGATTGCTTTAAACTCCTGAGATGAAGGCCATTTTCTTCCAGACGCAATATTAATTCATCACCCGGAACTAAATGTAATATTTTACGACAATTGGCCGGTATAACAAGCCTACCATTATCACCAAGCTTCGCCCGATATTCATGCATTTGACACACCCATCAATAATTGACATATTATTAATTATATACCATTTATTAATAATCTGTCATTCTGAGCCCTTTAATCATCAGGGTTGTTTAATCGACTGGAGTTTGGACAAACCACGATCTAATACGAGCCCGTGAGCGTGGGCGAGCCCGAGCCCGCCCGAACCCGATCAATCTGATTTTTGAGCCAGCTTGGTCAGCATCATAATGATTCGAATCAATAATTCACGGCCTTTTTGATAATTG
>CANJHO010000165.1 GCA_947474165.1 Legionellaceae bacterium | reverse complement strand
TTGGTAATGACAAACTGATGCAAGAGAATGGGATTGATACTTCCTCTCTTCTTGAAAAAGCAGATGCCTATCGTGTCGATGGCGCTTCAGTCATGTTTATGGCTGTTGATGACCAATTAGCTGCTATTTTGGTGGTGGAAGATCCCATTAAACCCAATACTTCAAACGCGATCCGCGAACTACAAAAAAATGGCATTGAAATTTTTATGCTTACGGGTGACAACAAAAAAACTGCTACGGCTGTAGCCAATAAACTCGGAATAAAGCATGTGTTCGCAGAGGTGCTACCTGAGGATAAGAGTCGTATGGTTAGTGAATTGAAAAACAAAGGTTTAATCGTTGCGATGGCGGGTGATGGTGTAAATGATGCGCCTGCACTTGCAAAAGCCGATATCGGCATTGCCATGGGAACCGGAACAGATGTAGCCATCGAGAGTGCAGGAATTACGTTGCTGCATGGAGATTTGACTGGTATTGTGAAAGCCCTACGTTTGTCAAAAGCCACCATGAGGAACATTCGCCAGAATTTATTTTTTGCTTTTATTTATAATGCGCTTGGCGTACCGTTGGCAGCGGGGGCTCTATATCCTTTCACAGGGTTATTATTAAACCCCATGATTGCAGCGGCGGCCATGTCATTGAGCTCCGTTTCAGTGATTATCAATGCGCTTCGTTTACGGCAAATGAGTCTATGAAACTATTTGCACGACATCTTTATATAAGCTCTGGGGAATGAACGCCGTGAAAAAAAGAATACTGCTCATCATTACGCATCTTTTTTTTGTATCGAATGTTTTTTCAGCAAGCCCTGTTGTCAATTTAGTCATAGGATATAAATCAGTTGATTTCGCGGGTCAAGTAAAAAAAGCACTTGCAGTAAATGATCAAATTCCAGGTCCTACGTTGCATTTCAAAGAAGGGGATCACGTTACTATCAACGTTCATAATCATTTAACTGAGGAAACAGCTATCCACTGGCATGGGATCATTCTTCCTTGGCAAATGGATGGAGTTCTCGGGATTACGCAACGAGGAATCCCTCCAGGCGGTGTTTTTCATTATCAATTTACGCTACATCAATCAGGTACATATTGGTATCATGCGCATGCAGGTCTTCAAGAACAGCAAGGTTTATATGGTGCTTTTTTAGTTGATCCACCAACGGCGCCTCATTACAAATATACAAAAGATTATGTTGTCGCTTTATCTGATTGGAGCAACACTCACCCCGATCAGATTCTTGCAAATCTGAAAAAAGAAGGTGATTACTATTCGCCTCGATTTCCACTACAGCCATCGCTCGTAAAATTTATTCACGATTACCGAAAAGCATCTCCAGAAGAACGCAAAAACATAATTAATGATTATAAAATGATGCAGCAAATGCGTATGAGTATTTATGACATCAGTGATGTGGCCTATGATGCATTTTTACTCAATGGGCAACCAAACTCTAGTCCTTGGACGGCTCCAGTGAAAATAGGCGATGTTGTCCGGTTACGCTTTATTGGTGCAGGAGGTAGTACTATTTTTCGTGTCAAAATACCAGGCACGTCTATGCAAATGGTGCACGTAGAAGGTAATGACGTATCTCCTTATACCATCAAAGATTTCAAAATAGCGCCAGGTGAAACTTATGATGTATTAGTCAAAATTAAAAAAAATGAGCCTTATATTATATATGCGGAGTCAATAGACACATTAGGAGCAGCTTATGGTGCTTTAGTCACGACACCCCATCAATTAGTAAATTACAAACAAGTGACCCCATTTCCTGAGCCACTACCTGTCATGAGAGACATGATGTCATTGATGATGGGCGATATGATGCAAGACTCGATGCCTATGGATAACCGCAAAGATAATCACTCCATGCATCAATTTATGCCAGAAAAGATGAAAATGGACTCAAGCATGAAGATGGAAAAAAACATGCCAATGAATCATTCCATGGATATGGGCGAAAAATCATCAATCAAATCGATGAAGATGAGTAAAAAACCTAACCATGCAATGCCTTCTCATATGATGAAAATGAAGCATACAAGCTCACATGACATGAATTCGATGAGCAAAAGCCACCATTCGATGCAAGATGGCATGAAAATGGATCATCATATACCCATGAATGACTCTATGAACATGAGTATGCCAATTGAACCAACAATAATAGGCGATACTATTTCTTCGCCTATCAGTACTCAAAAAACTATTGGAACAAAGTATCAGCATTTAAAAGCAGCAGTTATTACCAACGATCCAAATAAACCTGTCAATGGGGTTATCAAAATGGAATTGTTTGGTTATATGGATAGGTACATTTGGTTTATCAATGGGGTGCCAGAATATAAAGCTCATCCCATCCCTTTAGAACCGAATAAACGTTATCGTTTTGTTTTTACTAATCCATCCATGATGCGTCACCCAATGCATATCCATGGCCATTGGTTTATTTTGCGCAATGGAAATGGTAGCTATGATCCTTTATTGCATACGCTTGATATACCGCCTGGTGCAACGGTTATAGCTGATCTTGATACAGATGCCAGTGGTCAATGGCTTTTCCACTGTCATCTTCTCTATCATATGATGACTGGCATGTCGCGAGTATTTCAATACACAACCTTAATAGAAATTACAAAAGGTGAAGCGACGCCTGAATATATTGTAAAAGAAACTCCTTACATTAATCGCCCCATTGTTCGGGTGGATGAAGTAAGACCTATTGATCCCTCACTTGTTCATCATCCTATGGCACACCACACGGGTTTATGGCGCGCAACTTTTTTAGATGTAGGTGCAGATCCATTTGATAATGTCCAACGATTGACATACAAAGGGCTATACGGGCCAGACTATAACAAACTTGAATTATTCACTAATGATGCTGAAGTAACCAAAGGAACAGTAGACAATGCCGACATAGATATTTTCTATTGGCATCTTATTAGTCAATTTTGGGCGATTAAAGGTGGTGTTAATTATTTTAATCGTCCTGCAAGCAGGCCATATTGGCAACCTGGTCTTGGTATTGAAGGATTAATGCCTTATTTTATTGATACCAATGTCAGAGGATATTACTATGCCGGTAGCGCAAAACTGGACGTTGAACTCTCACGGGATACACAAATAACCAATAATTTTCTTATAAGAGCAGGTGTCCGCAGTATTTTGGCCTCAAAAACAGTCACTCAAGCTGGACTCGGTACAGGATTAAATCAAATGCGATATATTGTCAGGCCTTATTATCGATTAACACCCGGTCTGAATATTTTTGCAGAATACGAACACGAAGAATATTATGGCCCCTTCAAAACCATTCAGATAAGTTTAGGCGAGCCAATTAATCAAAACACATTAACATTTGGTCTTTCTTTTTTATTATAGGTGGATTTTTTGACCTGTTTGTTTGAGTATTAACGAACATTTTTCCATAGAACCTTGTAAATAATGAAGGGGTTGATTATTCGCATAATATGCCACCGGCTAAAATGTTAGTTTGCTTCCCGAAACCCCTCATGCATTTTCATATCGAAATTAAATGATTATCTCCCGTTGCGGGGATATCAGGCTTATGGATTTAGAAATTTTGAAAATTACAGGTTAAGAGTTAAAGTTTTGTGTTCTTGATTAGTGCCCCCGAAAATGGGGAAGAGCCGAATCAACTTCGCAATCGAATATTTTGATTTTTAAAAAGTGTACCTATAAGTGCACCTAAAATATTTTTTATTTATAAAGTGAGAAGTTTGCCAGAAGATAACTATATGAAATTTAAAGCATTTATTTGGTCGGGACGGAAGGATTTGAACCTTCGACCACTAGCACCCCATGCTAGTACGCTACCAGGCTGCGCTACGCCCCGATTGGATGTGAATAATAGCGTTTCTCTTCATAAATAACAAGAATTTCCTTAAGCAAATCCATTGAGTCCTGTTATATGTTTCCCCAACACCAAGGTGTGCACATTGTCTGTACCCTCATAAGTAAACACCGATTCTAAATTTAGCATGTGGCGAATGACATGGTATTCTAGACTAATGCCATTGGCGCCTAATAAATTTCGACACTTCCGGGTAATCTTCAATGCCTCACGACAAGCATTGCCCTTCGCCAAAGAAATCATTGCTGGCGTTTCACGGCCTGCATCTTTCAAGCGGCCAATTTGTAAATTCATCCATTGTGCTTTAATAATCTCAGTATACATATCAGCCAAATCTTTTTGTATTAATTGAAATCTTGCCAATGGTTTATCAAATTGTTTACGCTCTAATAAATAATCACGCGTGATATCAAAACACGCCATCGCCGCACCAATGACACCCCATGCAAG
>CANJHO010000164.1 GCA_947474165.1 Legionellaceae bacterium | reverse complement strand
TGTGCGTCCATACTGCGCGCGGTCATAAACTGTGGTTTTTTGGCAATGTTATTTTTGCCATGGCGCGTTTTTTGAAACGAAGCGTAATAGTTATTCTATTACCGAGTTTCAAAAAGTGCGCCATGGCAAAAATAACAAGACAAAAACCGCAGTTTATGACCGCGCGCAGCATAGCTAATCCTAAGATTTAATATTGATGAGGCACTAGTAATTCGAATTGAACTTAGGCAGAATGATGGGGCGTTTTTGCAGACATGCTTTTATTAGAATTAAGGGGATTGTTATGAAGATGAAACTGGTTGCTGCTGCCATGAGTTTGGCAATGATAACGGCACATGCTGCGACTGATAAGCCAGCGTTGACGTCTGATCTGGATAAATTGTCCTACAGTATTGGTTCTGATCTGGGAAAAAATTTCAAACGTCAAAGTATTGATGTTAATCCTACAATCATGGCTCAAGGCATTCAAGATGGCATGAGTGGTGGAACCTTATTGTTGACTGATAAACAAATGAAGGACGTCTTAAGTAAGTTTCAGAAGGATTTAATGGCGAAGCGTACCGCTGAATTTAATAAAAAATCAGAAGAAAATAAAACCAAAGGCGAAGCCTTTCTCAGTGAGAATAAAGGCAAGCAAGGCGTTGTAACGTTACCTGATGGTTTACAATATAAAATTATAACAGCGGGAACAGGTGAAAAACCTTCAAAAGAAGATACCGTTACAGTGGAATACACCGGTCGTTTAATTAACGGGGAAGTGTTTGACAGTACTGACAAATCTGGAAAACCGGCTACCTTCAAACTTTCTCAAGTCATTCCTGGTTGGACTGAAGCCTTACAATTGATGCCAGCTGGATCAACTTGGGAAGTTTATGTCCCTGCCAATTTGGCCTATGGAACACGTAGTGTTGGTGGACCCATTGGACCCAATGAGGCATTAACTTTTAGTATCCATTTGATCTCTGTAAAAAAATAAGTTCTTGATGATGTGTTGACCTGATAAAAGAGAATACCCAAGCATGAATAAACGCCTACTGATTATTTTTACCTTGGGTTTTTCATCAGGTCTTCCTTTGGCACTTATCAGTAGTACCCTGCAAGCTTGGTTTGCTGATGTCGGGATGCCCGTATTAATCACGGGCTCACTGAGTCTTTTAAGTCTACCTTACGTTTATCGCATTGCCTGGGGACCGCTTCTTGATCGCTATGCATTGTTTTCTTTAGGAAAGCGTCGCAGTTGGATGTTGGTCATGCAAGGGCTCTTGCTCCTTGGGTTTAATATGATGGCATGGTTTTCGCCAACCACATCTCCAGAGCTCATCGTTTCATTAGGCTTTCTTATGGCCGTTTGTTCAGCAACGCAAGATATTGCTATTGATGCCCACCGAACAGAATATCTCCCTCAAAATGAGCATGCAATCGGTGCGTCTTTAGCGGTCTTAGGTTATCGAGTGGCATTATTGATAGCTGGTGGCGTGGCTCTTATTATTGCAGCGCATTGGGGTTGGGCTGTTGCCTATCGGAGCATGGGGTTTTTAATGGTGTTTGGGATGTTTGCCACACTGTGGAGTCCTGAGCCATCCCTTAAAGCAATCAATCAGTTGAGTTTGTCGGAAGCATTTATAGCGCCCATTAAAGAACTTTTATCTCGTAATGGTGTGGTGGCTTTATTATTTTTTATATTTTTTTATAAATTAGGTGAGGCTTTTACCACGACAACAAGTGGTATCGTCATGCCATTTTTAATTCAAGGTTTGGGTTTTTCATTAGAGAGTATTGCTTATGTTAATAAAATAATGGGGGTTGTGGCTATTTTATTGGGTGGCTTGACGTCGGGTCTTTTATTAATGCGCTGGTCTCTCTATAATGCATTATTAGTGTTCGGATTATTCCAGGCTATTGCAAACTTACTTTTTATTGCACTCGCCATGGTTGGAAAAAATTTACTATTATTTGCAATAGCGGTTGTTTGTGACAATTTTGCAGCCGGAATGGGTTCAACGGCGTTGGTGGCCCTATTCATGAAGCTGGTTGACCGACGTTTCACGGGCACACAATTTTCAATTTTAGTCGCCATCTCAACGTTACCTCGTATTTTATCAGGCCCATTCGCAGCCATGCTTCAATCATGGTTTGGCTGGGTAGGTCTTTATCAAATTTCATTTTTTCTAGCCTTGGGGTTTGTGCCTTTTCTCATGATGAATCGTCAGCAAATCACAGAAGATAGGATAGTGGGGGTAGCAGATGAGGGATCGGGGCTTTCCTTGTAAATTCAGCAACCGATTGAAATATCAATGATTTTTGACTGGCAGTAGTTGTGGCTGAATTAAATAGTCAAATGGTTTGTGGCCACGTGCGTATAATTATATGCGTATAATTATAATAGTCATACGAATTGGGAATTAAGAGGTCGTTTAGGAATGCTGGTGTAAGAAGAACCATTGGGCGCTTTTAAGCAATAACCCAATGGTACCGAGGGTCGGACTCGAACCGACACGGTGTCACCACCACCGGATTTTGAATCCGGCGCGTCTACCAATTCCGCCACCCCGGCACGGGCGCTAATTATATCAAAGAATGCTCACAACACAATGGGGTTGGCAATATTTATTGTAAATTTTCAATGATAGTAAAACAGGATGATTCATGAGCAACCCCTATTTTAATTTAATTCAAACGGTTTGGCGTAATGGAAAGCCATGGCATCGCTCTATTATGGGCTATTATCTGGCTTGTATTGGTAGTTTTGGTAGCTTTTTTGGGGGTTCTTCATGGGGTCAGGCCATGCTCCCCCTCCGGTAAAACAGACAGAAAGCACGTCAACTTATAGTAGTGGTTAGAGGGGTAGGGATACTGTGTGCGTGGTATCGTAAAATTGTAGCAGGGCCGTGATAACGCTTGAAAATTTGCGTTAATAACGTATCTTTATAATCCTATCATTAAGAAATAGGTTGGCAGTGATGCGCTTAAAATTACCATTTTATATGTTGTTTAGTTTTTTGTTAGCGGGTTGCATAAAAAATCCAGTGGGTGATGTTAATAACATTTGTAATGTTTTTATAGCTCACCCTCAATTAGATAAAGGGCTTAGGGTCCATACCAGTATTAGCATGCTTAGTTAGTAATTCGATAAATTGTGTTTGGCTAAGTGGATGTTTGACAAGTAATATTAGTAAAGGGCGCAAATTCGTCTTGGTCTGACTGATCGACTACTTGTATCCCATCTTTGCTAGAGAACTTAATTTACCATCTTTTTGAATTAATAATTGACTAATCACAAAAGACTGTTTAAGTTTTAATTTAGTGGTCAACTAAATAGATTGTTTTGGGTTAAATTTTTTGAAAGCGGAGATAATAAGATGCTTACAAAAAGAGATATTCAATCATTAATAGATGAGTGCCGAATTGTTGCAGAAAGTGGCCTTGGCAATGGGACTAAAGCTACCATTAAAGAGTTGGAGCTAGATTTTTTGACGCCACCAGCAGATTTTTTAGGCATTGATAATAATCCTGCGATATTTATTAATTTACATACATTCAAACTATTAGGAAAGCTACATGAAAAATGGTTAGTAAACAAAACCATCGCTGTTAAAGAAAATTTCCTGCAAAATAACCCTATCACGGTAATTGGCATTATTGTTCATGAGACTGGGCATGCGTTTAATGTGGCTGCAAACATCCCGAATTCAGAAGCAAATGCATATATATTTGAGATTGAGGTACTCAGTCGATGGTTTCAAATGAAACATCCATTACTATTTAATTTATCCTATGAGGATCTTCACTCATTTTTTTTATCCCGCCTTCATTATTATCGCATGGAAACAAAAAATAACCATTACTTACAACAGCTTGTCTTGAAAATTGAAAACCATGGCGTACTTGATATACAAAAAAAAGTGCCTGTACATACGAAGACTAGCAAAATGCACCTTCCTCAATTTATTATACCCACTCCAAAAGTACAAAACAAAACGCCACTGTTCTTTTTTAAGCGTAGTGTATCACTTAATATTGAAATATCTCTCCATTCCATTCATGTTGACCTTAACGATTAAATTAGTGAGGTGTGGTTTTAACACTGGAATCAAGCGCATAAACCCCGTCAAGGAACAACATATGGAAGTGAGTATTTAGATTAGGTGCACTTCCATAGCGCTGAATCAACGTCACAGCGCCTTGCCTCAATCTCCGCTTCAGAAAACATCAACGGGGGTAACATAAATCCTGGACGCAACACATAACCTAGACCTGGCTCACCCTCTATAGAGGCCCCTTGTGCCTGTAATGAAGCGATGTCTCGATACAGCGTACGTAGACTCACACCTAGCTTGTCAGCCAAT
>CANJHO010000163.1 GCA_947474165.1 Legionellaceae bacterium | reverse complement strand
TAAGAAAACATTATGTCATGGGAGTGCAAGACACATTCATTGTATTATTCTCTCCTGAAGTAAAGGTCAGTACTTTATGATGATATTGTTTTACAGAATCTTTATGGGCGATACTAATGAAGGTCGTATCGGGTAGTTTGTCTTGAAGTAGATGATACATTTGAGATTCACTTGCTGCATCTAATGATGCAGTCGATTCATCAAGAAACAACCAATCTGGTTTTTTAAGTAAGGCCCGAGCAAAAGAAATACGTTGTTGCTGTCCTCCTGATAGTTCGGTAGACCAATCGGAGGATTCATCCAACCTATCAATGAATTGGTCCATGCCCCCCATCTCATGCAATACTTCTTCATACTGCTCAGTCGTGTATGTCTCAACCGGATCAGGATAAGCCAAAACCGCTCTCAGGGTGTCATTTTGTATCACCGATTGTTGCGGCAAAAAACACATTTTTTGATTTTTAGGAAGGAATCCCTCACCATTGCCATACTTCCAGGTGCCCGCCACAATCTTAAAGAGTGTACTCTTTCCTAAACCAGAGGGGCCTTGAATCATTGTATTGACGCCTCGAGTCAATCTTAAATTCAATCCACGCATCATGAAGGCTGTGCTTGATGGTTTGGCAATATTAAGTTCTTGAAACCCAATTGTATCGCCATCGACTTGATGAATAACAATCGATTGGGGCGTGGTCGATGGGGACTCATCTATCATGGCCTGCTCTAATTGTCTAACACGCATCACACTTGCACCATAGAGGGAAAGTGGTTCATAAGCATTAGTAAACCAACTGAAGGCAAATTGAATTTGTTGAAATGAATAGCCAATCTGCATG
Organism: Legionellaceae bacterium; assembly: GCA_947474165.1. Taxonomy (GTDB): domain Bacteria; phylum Pseudomonadota; class Gammaproteobacteria; order Legionellales; family Legionellaceae; genus CANJHO01. Next base: position 3,522 of record CANJHO010000163.1, on the reverse strand, counting down.
AATTGCCCTAAATCGATTGTTTTTGCAAAATAGAGGGGTGCTGCAACCATATAAGGAAAAATATAAGCTATTTGTTGATAAAACGAATTAAATGCCGTTAACCTCATTTTAACTCGAAGGAGTCCAAATGCATTTTTAGTAACCAATAACATCCGTTTTATAAATGATTGTTGATAATAAACATCCCCACGATCTTGAGCAACACTTTCCGCCCGTTGATGGGGTAAGGCCATACCACTTCGAAAATTTGCTTTACACTCGATCTGAGTCGCATTTAATTTTGCCAGAGCGCCCCCTATTTTATGTGTGATATAGGTAGAAATCCCAGCAAATAGAATGGCCACCCAAACCAAATAGCCAGGGATTGTAATGCTTGCGCCTAGAAGCACAAAGGATAGGGAACCACCCACGACCCATAAGCTGCCGAGAAAACTAATAGGCGTCAATACGGATTGCAATAAATCGATGCTTAATGACAAACTTTGCTGCACAACAATTTCAGCATCTGATTCAATCCGCGTGCCAGGATCGGGGATTGATTTAGCATAATCCCGCGCTAGTTTCAAATAATTAACGCTGTACTTATCAATCAAACCCTTTCTCATCCAAGTTAACCAAACTATTCCCAGTGTAGAGACAAGATAATCTTTGAGAACAGCCAATCCGCAATAAATACAAACCAAGACCGCAAGAAGTTGCATGCTCTGAATATAGAGGGGTAAATTCATTGTATTAATTGACGACCAAAAAATTACATTCCACCATGCAAAAGCTGAATTTAATGCAATCAATCCTAAAACACAGAGAACAGCGCCCAAAAGTAGGAACCAAGCCCATTTACGTTCGTTTGATCGCAAAAAATAGGCTTTGGCAAAGCCTAAGCCTGCCTTGAGATAGACGCGCATCGGCACGGATGTTTCATTGGGGGATACTACGCTTGTCTTCATGATTAAAATATCACGCTCATGATTCAAAAAAACATATTTTAACCAAAAAGAAATCAATGTCAATCGCTAATGATCAAGCCCATTCCTTGTAAAAGCGCCAAACATTAAGCTAAAGTATCAACACGAATGGCTGTTTTAAAATTGGAGCACGGTGTGGAACATGAAGTAATGGAATACGATGTCATCATTGTAGGTGCAGGCCCTTCAGGACTCGCTGCAGCCATTAAACTCAAACAGTTGGCCGCACAGCACAACAAAACCATTCAAGTTTGTATCCTTGAAAAAGGGTCACAGGTTGGCGCTCATATTTTATCTGGTGCAGTCCTTGAACCTAGAAGTCTTCAAGCCCTACTTCCTGAAAATTGGCAAGATGCTCCGCTTGATTCTCCAGTAACGAAAGATAAATTTTATTATTTAACAAAACACCACGCATATCGCCTCCCCACGCCAAGGCCGATGCAAAACACGGGTAATTATATCATCAGTTTGAGTGCGTTATGCCAATTTTTGGCAAAAGAAGCAGAACGTCTGGGTTGTGAAATTTTTCCAGGATTTGCCGCCACTGAGATCTTATATAACGATAGCGGTGAGGTCATTGGTGTGGCCACGGGTGATCTGGGTGTAGATAAGGAAGGTCATCGCTCGGCTAATTTTCAACCCGGGATACACTTAAAAGCAAAACAAACCCTCTTTGCTGAAGGTTGTCGCGGTCAATTGAGTGAGCAGTTAATGGAAAATTATCAATTGCGAGCGACAGTTGACCCTCAGACTTATGGTTTAGGGATTAAAGAAATTTGGCAGATACCTGTTGAAAAACACCAGCAAGGCCTAGTTATTCATAGCATTGGTTGGCCGCTTGACCAAGCGACCTATGGGGGATCCTTTATCTATCATTTATCAAATAACCAAGTAGCCATTGGTTTTGTTGTGGGCTTAGATTATAAAAACACTTGGCTTAACCCTTTTTCTGAAATGCAACGCTTTAAAACCCACCCACTTGTTCGAACATTACTATTAGGCGGCGAACGAATTGCCTATGGTGCCCGTGCGCTCAATGAAGGGGGCTATCAATCCATGCCTAAATTAACCTTTCCAGGGGGGGCGCTGATTGGCGATTCAGCAGGCTTTCTTAATGTACCTAAGATCAAAGGAATTCATACCGCCATTCAATCAGGGATATTGGCCGCTGAGGCCTCATTTCCAGCGATTACGCGAGACATTCAAGGCCAATCTGAACTGATTGACTATCATCAGCGTGTCAAGCAATCATGGGTCACCGATGAGCTTTATAAAGTCCGCAACATCCGTCCCGGCTTTCGTTATGGCTTACTCGTGGGTTTTGCCAATGCAGCCTTTGAAACCTATATTTCAAGAGGCCATTCCCCTTGGACATTGGCAAATCATGCTGATTATTTAAACCTAAAACCCGCAAAAAATGCCTTAAAAATAGACTATCCAAAACCTGACGGAATAATCACATTCGACAGATTATCTTCAGTTTATTTATCCAATACCTTTCATGAAGAAAACCAAGCTTGCCATTTAATCTTACGAGATAAAAACTTAAGCATAGACGTTAATTATAAAATCTATGCCTCACCTGAAACCCGTTATTGTCCGGCTGGGGTTTATGAGATCATCGAAGAAAAAACGGGTCCAAAATTACAAATTAATGCACAAAACTGCATTCACTGCAAAACATGCGATATTAAAGATCCCCGTCAAAATATTATTTGGAAAGCCCCTGAAGGGGGAGGTGGCCCTAATTATGTCAATATGTAGTTTTAGCTGGGTGGGCCTCAGTAACTGTCTAGTACAAAGACCTGCTTATAGTATTTGTCATTTATAGCGGATGGCGTTAAACTTCGCAACGACATCCCTCAATCATTGTCCCAGTGGCGCAGCTGGATAGCGCGGCCCCCTCCTAAGGGGCAGGTCGCAAGTTCAAATCTTGCCTGGGACACCAATGAAATCAATAGGTTACAAAATTAACAAGAAATAAATTTACGTTGTAGAGTGCACATAGAGTGCAAATTGAATGAGTCACTGTGCTTGAATATATAAAACCACATGAAATATTGATCGGAATATAGACAGATCTAAAGACAACTTTGTATGCCCATTTTTACAACAGGAAGTAACGTTTCACTAAGTGTAAAATTTGGCTCATTTTTTATACTAGTCAATCCATCAACGATAGCTATTTTTTGTAATATTCCCTCACGGGATTTTATTTCCCTAATTTTGTAACGGTTATTTCTTTTTAAAATAGATTGTGCAATTGCCTTTAATCCATTTTCAATTTCACTAACGGCCTCACTTCTCTGGGAGATTTTTAAATATGTCAAATCAATGTCAACCGAGAGTCCTGGTAAATTACAAATAAAAAAATTAATCGCGGTTCCGCCCTTTAATGCAAATAATTGACGCCATTCTCAACTTTAAATTAGAAAAGGCGATTTATTATCCGTCATTGCGAACGCAGTGAAGCAACCCAGAATTTTGTGCTCCGAACCCCTGGGTTGCTTCGTTTCACTTCTAACTAACTTCAGGCCCAGCTTGGGTTATAGAAGGC
>CANJHO010000162.1 GCA_947474165.1 Legionellaceae bacterium | reverse complement strand
TCGGATTGCGAAGTAACGTGAGTACCACCCCACTTTTTTGATTTTCGCAAACTTTATTACCTGCTTGATAAAGATTCTGCAATTCAGCGGAAGAATAATGTGTGGTGATACGACCCGAACGATGCCCTAACAGATCTTGTCTATCCTCAAAGCTCACTCCAACAGAACGTAATCGTCTACCAAAGGTGTGCTTCAGATCATGAACACGCACAAATTCTAATCCAGCTCTTTTGCGAGCTTCTTTCCAGCCTGTATTATTCATACGGGTTACCGGCTTGCCTTTGAAAGCAAACACAAATTGTGCATGCCGCTCTCGTTGACTTTCTACCACCGATCTCGCCGTTTGATTACAAACTATCAAGCGCTCTTCCCCATTTTTAACCAATTCACCTGGAATAATAAACACCATCAATTGTGACATTTCAGGGATCTTGATTTCCCAATCCCATTGAAGATGACATACCTCACTCTCACGGCATCCGGTATTCACAGCAAATAACGCCATTTTTTCCAAGTGCGAAGGCAACTCAGCAAAAAGTCGATGTTGTTCATCCCAATTTAGAGGATAAGGTTTACGCAGATCATCCTCTGGTAATAACTTGATCTTTGGCGCATTCAACAACCAAGTGAGTCCATATTCATCGATCCATTCCGTTGCAGCCAGATTAGTGATTCGACGAACAATTTTCAGCACGGTGTTTGCTCATTTGATGATGCTTGCCTTTTTCGTTGATCAATTGCAGCAGCTTGGATGCAATCTGTTCAAAAAAGCACTTGTAAGATTACACACCAAACGCTCGTTATGGGAAAGAAAGCGAGCATTATTTTTTGATTTCTTCATCGATAGCATTGAGGATTTATGGTCTGCTTTGGCATTTGGACATAAAGCCTCATTAGCTCCCAATTCATCATAATGCACCAAGCATTTTTTGTTACTAACACCGGATTGGATTTGAATTGCCTTGTAAATTGATTGTTTTTTAGACTGAATTTAATTTCAGAGCTTGTTGTTGCTCATTAAAAACTGAGCCAATGCTCTTTTTTTAAAAGTTCTTAAGCGGGAGCGGCTGTATGAAGTCATTTTTAGGTGACCCAGCGGTTTAGATGGTGTATATTTGGCGGTGTTATTTCCTGAATAATCTTCCATCAATAATAACATTACCCTATTGCCCTATTGCCTGGTAAAATGTTGGCTATCGAAAATGAGAAACAAGGATAGTTTCATGGTATTCAGTCCACCGGCAAACGGCAAAGCGCTTTTATTATTAATGAGCTTAATTGCTGCGCCCATAACATACTCAGCCAGCCAGCCAGCCAGCCAATAATACCTCTACTTTAAAATCCAACAACAGCACCTTTTCTTACCTCCCCTCCTGGAAAGACCTAAAACAAGGCCACACCGTTGTGCAATTGGGTTATTTTTGGAGCACCCAGGGAGAAACGCAACATATTAATGCTGAATATACAAGAGGCAATGATTACACCGTCAATGGGCATCAATCGAGTAATGGGTTCTTTGGTTTGGGTTATTATGTCGATGCCTTGGATAAAGACCGATTTGCACTGTCCTATGGCCTTAATGGGTTCTTTCTACCAAAGACAGGAGTCGGCGGCGACATCATTCAAGAAAGCACGTTCACAAATCTTAATTACTGGTACTCCATTCAGCACATCCCTGTCTACCTTGCCGCTAAAGCCATTCTGAAAAACAACAATCCAAAATACAACATTACCCTAGATGGCGGCTTAGGGCCTAATTTTATGCGCACCAGCGCTTATAACGAAACAGCACTGAATGATTATACCATTCCAGCCAATAATTTTAGCCCTCATAATAGCGTTACCTTCAGCGCCACCGCAAGTATTGGGGTTCGTCTCAATAATGTCTTTGGTAAGGCACCCCTTGAATGCAACTATCGCTTCTTTTATTTAGGGCCGGGTCAGCTCTCAATCAACAATGACCTGCTCTTAAACACCCTTAAAACAGGCAATAACTTTGCTAATGCGGTTATTTGCTCTCTGACCGTTTAACCCTATTTTTTTAAAGGAATTTTATAATGATTTCACGGATGGTTTTAGCAGGGTTTTCAATGTTGTTGTTCCTAAGCCAAGCTCTTTTCGCTGATGAGCCCCTTACCCCCTCACCAGGTCGTCTTTTTAATGTCTCTTATATAGGAAATAACTTCACCATCACCACCAACACAGGTTTTTTCTATAAGGTTGCAGGAATTAAGAGTTTTACCCCAGGCTTTAGCTTCTCTAACTGCAATCCTGACCCCAATGGGCATTGTCTGTTCGGTGTTGGTAATACCCTACCCGCCTCTCCTGTCATGGCAGGACCCGCTGTGCAACCTGCGCTTAAGCTTTGTCTGAATGCTACTGGTGATACTTTTAGTTGTGAGAAATTCTTCATGGGCGATAGGTTTGCTTATGTGGCAAATGTAAATAATGGTAATGGGTCCATTTCCTTGTGCCCGATTAATTCCGCTAGCGGGGTATTTGGGACCTGTATTGATAGCGGCGCAACCACTTTGACTCCTAACCCAGGTTCTATCGTAGTAAACCCTGCTGGTACACTCGCGTATGTTGGGAATTTTTCTAATACAACAACCATTACAATTTGCCCCATTAATACGGATGGAACCTTGGGGTCCTGTACCGACCAGGATGGGAATGGAACATTTCATTACGCTAATATCTTCTTAAATAACGCAGGCACACTTGCTTATGCGGCTAATTATTCTGACAGCACTGTTTCTGTGTGCCCCATTAATGCCGATGGCTTATTTGGAACCTGTACCACCACAGGGAATGGATTTAATAATCCTCAAGGTATTGCGCTCAATAATGCAGGCACTATTGCTTATGTAACGAATTTTAATGGTCCTAATGTTTCTATGTGCCCCATTAATGCCGATGGCTCCTTTGGGACCTGTACTTACACAGGGAATGGATTTGATCAGCCTGCTGGTATTGTGCTCAATAAAGGGGGCGCTATTGCTTATGTGGTGAATTATGCTTTCCCTGGCACGGTTTCTATGTGCCCCATTAATGCCGATGGCTCCTTTGGGACCTGTACTTACACAGGGAATGGATTTAGTCTGTCTGCCGGTATTGTGCTCAATAAGGGGGGCACTATTGCTTATGTGACTAATAATACTATGATGGGCACTGTTTCTATGTGCCCCATTAATGCAAATGGCTCCTTTGGGACCTGTGCTACCACAGGGAATGGATTTAATCAGCCTTTCGGTATCGCGGTATTTTAGCCTCGCGAAGTCTGGTTAACCCAGGCAATGCGGGAATATGAAATTAGGCCTGGAAGACCTGTGGTATCGAAGCCTACCTTAGGCGAGATTAACCGCCTTATTAAACAAGCCGCTTTTGATGACTGGCTCGCCACCTAGCTAGAAGAAACCACGCACTTTGATCCTGAGTTTTATCGTAACGGCTATTCTTACCTAAACAACCACGAAAAAACCAAGAGTTCGATCCTAGAAACGTTCTCAGGCTATTTTAATGTCGCGCGTCAATTACTATTGCCGGTTCGTATTGCCTCATCAAGAATCATACTTATTCCCAATAGCACGAGCAATTAACTGCATACAGTTTGTCATTGAATGATCGTAGATGAAATGACATTACCACACAAATAATGACTAATATAAGGACAGCATGCTACCACTATTATACGTGTTAAAGGTACGTCACGATACAATTGGAAACAGCAACCCTCTGCGCTTCTGGGCTGCGAAAATCAACTTATATTAATTCACTAGTTCAACAATAGTTTCACAAGACTCAAATACGGCTTGATCAATTAATGATACATATGCTTCGGCTGAGTCATCTTGAGGAGGTCTTTTTTTAGATTGCATTTCTTGATGAACTTTTAATTGTTCCAATTGCCATTTCGATACCCGTCGTTGCAATGTCCTAAGCTGATTTATCTTAAATTCATCAGGTTTTTTTTCAACCAGATTTTCAAGAATTAATTTAGCTGTAATCGCTGGATTTAATTCCAACTGCACTTTTATTTTTTCCCATTCATTCACAAAGGCATCTTCACGCGTAAGCCAAGTCCTTGGGGCGAGATCTTTCCTTGGTTTTTTTGTACGCCTATAACGCCTAAGGCTATCGAGTAAATGAGTTGTCCTCTCAGTGCTAGATTGTTGATGAACCTGTTTAGTGGGGTCTGCTAAATTAGTATTTATATTATCCGTTGATTGAGCCGTCATATTTTGAGTCTCAAAATTATTCACATCATTTTTCATGTCTTGATGCTCATTTATGACGGTCTCAGCTATGCTGCATTCCATCACGTCAACCTTGTAACGTCCCACACTAATCTACATACCTCGTCTCGGGTTAATTGACGTGAGACAAAAAAGCCCAAAGCAATCACCTTGGGCGCATATTTTTATTAAAGCTGTTTCAGCAGAGCGATCGCCTCCTTAATAATATCATCTGGCAGATGAT
>CANJHO010000161.1 GCA_947474165.1 Legionellaceae bacterium | reverse complement strand
TTTTGTAAACTCTAAAAAATGCTCAGATTAGCGGTGCTAGTCCTGCGCTTTTTTAGAGCTTACAAAACCTAAATCTAAACGCAATCTAAGCGCTACCTGTCAAAACTAAATGGAAACGGTACTAGTGCCTCATCAACATTGAATCCTCGGGTTGGCATCCTAGCTTGCATGCATCTTTAAACGATTTTATTAGGCAAAAATGCTCAGATTAGCGGTGCTAGTCCTGCGTTTTTTGCCCAATAAAATCGTTTAAATCTGAACGCAATCTAAGCGCCAACCCGAGGATTCAATGTTGATGAGGCACTAGAAAGAAAAAGGGTCGAATAATGTCGACCCTTTTTCTTATCGCGTTAAACGAATTATTCTTCTGTTAAACGGAAATATTTGGTACCAAAATAACGTTGTAATTTTTTTCGGATAGTCCCACGGCTTATACCTAGCATTTTCGCTGCCTGTAGTTGATTACCACGACGTTTTTCCATTACAGCTTGTAAAAGAGGGGGTTCTACCTCAGAAAGAATCATGTCATATAAATCATCGATAGATTTTCCTTTATTATCCACGAGAAAGCGACTGACCAATCCGTAGACAAGATCCTGTAGCCCTTGATCTTGTTTAACAACTTCAGTAGAGGTTTGTGTATCAGAAACATTCATCTTAACATCCTTATTTTAGTTAAATATTTTATAAACACTTTCATTGAAGTGAAAGCAAGATTAATTGTACATCAAGGATAATTGCTATGCTAGTGCATTATAAATAAACGGCATGATAAATCGATATTTTTATTGCGATCGCTCAAAAAAATCCGAAACAAGCTCACTTATGGAGCAATCAGCGGATTGGCTTGACAGTGATTGTTTGAGTCGTTTAAGATGCGTTTGCATCCGTTCAGACATTTCATGATCATTTAGTAAATTAATAATCATTCGCGTGAGTTCAGTGGGATTACAATCATATTGCAATAGCTCAGGAACTATCATTTCATTTTGTAATAAATTACATAAGCCAAGGTATTTAACTCTAATAAATTTAAAAGCAGCCATGTAGGTTAATACAGATGCTTTATAAATAATGCACATTGGTTTTTCAAGCAATGCACATTCTAATGAGGCAGTGCCCGAGGCCACAACCACACAATCGCTGCAACCTGCCGTTTCAACGGCCTTTCCTTGAATTAATGTATAAGGAATGCAGGTATCCTTGAAATAATCTTTGATAAGAGAATTTTTTAGGGTACCAGCCACGGGGATCACAAAATGTAGGTCGGGTAGTTGTTGACACAAGCGTTTGGCACTTTCTATTAATACCGGCATATGACGTTCAATTTCATGGGATCGACTGCCTGGCAGTAGGGCGATTAAACGTTTATCCTGGGGCAAGTTTAAGCGCTCTCTTGCAGAACGTTTATTCTCACAAGGGATAACTTTATCAACCAAAGGATGCCCAACAAAAGCAACCGGCACGCCTGCTTTTTCATACAAGGGTTTTTCAAAAGGGAAGATCACGGCCATTTGATCAACACAAGCTTTAATGGTTTTGATACGGCCAGGTTTCCAAGCCCAAATTTGCGGGCTAATATAATAAAGAACAGGAATGCCTAAAGTATGTTTTGCAAATTTTGCAAGGGGCAAATTAAAGCCAGGACAATCAACTAAAATAAGCAAATCGGGTTTAGAGGTCGTGAGATGGGCTTTAATATCATTATAAACATGACGAAGAACACGGATATTGCGAATCACCTCGGTAATCCCAGTGACACCAAAGCGCGCCAGATCGCCCACCAATTCGACACCCGCATGCTCTAGGTGTCGACCACCAATCCCACTGAATGTAAAAAGAGGATGCTTGATTTTTAATTCGCGTACAAATGCCGCAGCATGAAGGTCGCCTGACTCTTCCCCCGCAACAACAACGATCCGTTTAGGTTGTTGCATAGCTTTTGAGAAGGTGGTTATCGATAAGGGCGGTGATTTTTTCTGCGGTCGCTAAGGCGGCACAACCTTCTTCTCCTGTCACAAGTGGGGGGGTATTGTTTATAATACAATGGATGAATGCTTTTATTTCCTCAAGTAAGGCATCTCCTTTTTCAAAAACAGACTCATGCTGCGTAATGTCAGGTATTCCAGGAAACATTTCTCCTTTACCTTTTTGAAACACAGCAAATTGCTTATTTTGATAATCAATAGAGATATACGTGTTGGGTTGAAATATTCGTGTTTTGCGTTCTGTTTTAAAACTGATTCGACTGGCTGTAACATTCGCTACACAATGATTTTCAAAGGTAATGCGTGCATTGGCAATGTCAATAGAGGGAGACAACACAGGAGCACCTTGTGCATCAATGTGTTGAATGGGGCTATTAACGATGGTTTGAATAATATCGATGTCATGAATCATAAGATCAAGAATAACATTAACATCTGATCCTCTTGGATTAAAGGGAGCCAGACGGGTCGATTCAATAAATAAAGGTTTTGTCAGGTGGGCATCGAGGGCAAGTCGGGCTGCATTGAAGCGCTCTAGATGTCCCACTTGTAGTTTAACCTGATGGGTTTTTGCAAGAGCGATGAGCTCACGGGCTTGGGTGACGGTTTCAGTGATGGGTTTTTCAATCAAAACATGAATGCCAGCAGCCAAACACTCACGAGCGATGGCGTAATGCGCACTGGTGGTTGCCGCAATACTGATGGCATCAACTTTATCAAATAAATCAGGATAATGAAAATAGGGCACAACAGAAAGTTCATCCGCAACCGTTTGACAGATTTCTCTATTGAGATCACAGACCCCAACAAGATCCACCTGATCTAAGGATTTATATTTTTGCGCATGAAAACGCCCAAGATAACCCACACCAATAACAGCACATCTAATTTTTTGCATAAAAACAACTGGAAAGTATTTGTACGCATTATTGCATTTTATTAAGATGATATCAATTTTAGTCGCTATAAAACCACACCGATTGCATTTGAAAGATTAAATATTAAGCAAACTTCAACATTTCTATTTGTATGGCCAACTGATCGTAACCAGCCTCTACATTGATATAATCTCGGTGTGCTAAATAGACCGATAATGATCCATCATCAATGACATGTCGTGCTTGCAAGATACTATTAAACTTTAATTTTTTTAAACGAAGATATTCATTTTTTTTGGTCACGTAATAAAAATTACGGTAAGACTCTTTTCCGTTAATATACAATGCTCGACTATCCGCGGCTAAAGGCCGTCCATGAAAATAATTTTTTAGTGAGTAAGTTTCATTGTTATGCACGGCAATAATCTTACCCTCAGGCAATAATTGTTTAATTGTATTGGCGAGTTTTTGGACCTCTACATGGGCGCCTTTGGAATAGGGGCCGAATTGCAATAAGGTTTCTTTAATTCCAACATCTGTAAAAATACGGTTAGGATCAAATTCATATCGTTTTTGATTCCAATTAAAAACAATATTTCGATCCCCAGAGTGAACCAAGGTGAGTAGGCTTCCACCCTCAGACTTGATCACTGTTTTTGCAGCTTTTAATGCCGTTTTTTCATTTTGATGCACATGAACAAAAGCCTTACCTTGACCATAATGTTGTTCTTTAATAATGACTCTTGCATCCCCGACGTTTACCACATGATTGGTGGTGCAAGCAGCAAGGAAACCAAGTAACAAAAAAAGAAATGCATATTTCATAAAAACCTCTACTTTAATAGGATCTTTAGCCACCTGTTGAATCCCTTCCCTAGGATCAAAGCAAACGTATATAAAGCTTAAAATCTTCACAAACCATACTGAACACGATCACAATCGTTAAGTTTTTTTGACTTGATCTTCAATATGATCTTCAATATCTTCTTGTATCATATCCAGACGATCTTTAATATCTTCTTGTATCATGTCCAGACGGCTATTAACATTCATAAAAATCGAATTCAATCTGGCTCTATTACGGGCTGTTGTTTCAGGTGAGGCCGGAGCCTCTGTAGTCATTGGACGTGGAGGGGATAATCGCTCTGCTAGTTTCCTTTGTTCAATCAAAAGTTGCATAGCCTGATGCAAACCTTGCCTAGCCTCTTTAAAATCCTGTTCAAATTGCATACCCGTCTGATGAAAGCGCATGTATACTACAATCTCTTCCTCCAGGGGTTTCGTTATAAAATCAAGATGGGTTAATAAAGTGTCCTCTCTGAGTAAAACCTTGGCTGAGGCTTCGCCTTTATATATATTTTTCCTGATTAGGAAATCTAACCGATCCAAAAACGGCATGACTTGATTGTAAAAGTCTTGTTGCATTAGCTCAATATACCCAAAAATAAACTTATATGGGGGGACCGCATCCTTGAAATCAACCTTTGAGGCAGTCAGTTGCTCACCTCATTTCCCGAAAAAATTGTACCTAGGTTTTTCCCGGAAGTTCAATATTCAAACATTTCAAAATTTCACGCTGTGGCTTCGTCACCTCGGTAAGGATGTTCCCATATTTGCCTGAGTACTTAATTTTCGTCAACGTATTCATTTCTTGGATAAGCTCAC
>CANJHO010000160.1 GCA_947474165.1 Legionellaceae bacterium | reverse complement strand
GTATACCCCAAAAAAACCCACCTAACACCTAGCAAAATTACCCATTAAACTCACTCCATTAACTAATCCAAGGGGATTTTGATGAGAGAAGAGAACAGCGATAGTGGTGCTTCAAAAAAAATATTTAGTAACCAAGAGAAACGGTCCTATTGTATCGCCTGGGAAAAATCAGGGTTGAGTAAGCGCGTATTTTCTAAGATGGAGGGCTTTCCGCCCTCTACATTTTACTCGTGGTATAGCCTTTTTAAAAAACAGCGTTTAGACGAGCCGTCTTTTTCACCAGTTGTGGTTAAATCAAGCCCCAGCATTGAGCGGCAGGATATGATTCAATTTGAAATGCACTTGCCTAATCAGGCTCAACTATTTATTACAATGCGTGAGCATGGACTGGTTTCTTTTATTCAGGAGCTCTGCCATGCAGTTACAGTTATACGGTAAAAAAATATGGCTCTACCGTTCGGCCGTTGATTTTCGACAGTCAATTGATGGTTTGAGTCACATGGTGGTGAGTGAAATCAGACAAAATCCAAGGGAAGGTATTTATCTATTTTTCAATCGCGGCCGCGATAAAATAAAGTGCTTATCTTGGCATAAAAACGGCTTTGTATTATTTTACAAACGGCTAGAAAAAGGGCAGTTTTCTATGGATTTCAATAAAACAACGGGCGCTATTGAGGTCAACACCGATGAGTTCGGTTGGTTACTCGCCGGCTTAGAGTGGCAAAAAATGAAGGATTGGAAAGAATTGTCGTACGATAAATTTAGCTAAAAATGAAGAAATCGCTTGACATGGTTTTTAGCTGTTTTTCGTGTTTTAGGTGCGCGTCATGGTGGTGCCTGTATTCTTCAATGAAGTGCCACACCACACGGCCTCATCAAGGATGTCGATGTGATATTTCCCTCCATCCGGGACAAAAATACAACGTATGGCCTTGGGCGTTTGAGGAGGAAAAAACAGCCCTAAAAAACCAATGGTATGATGTCGTTTATAATGAGATACCATGATGAATATGAACCCAAGCGATTTTGAAAAACTAGAAACAGCTTATACCCTCCGCGGCATAGAGCTACATAAATTACACGAGCGGCTCTCCTCGTTAGAGGATGAAATTGTACGCTTGAAAGAACTGCTGAAATTGCAGCAAGAACGATTATTTGGTAAAAAAAGTGAATCAAGCACAACACCCATCGAGCCTGACAGCAATACCGAGGATAATCAAAGCCCAGGTGCCGACATCAACGTACCCGCCCATACTCGGAAAAAAAGGGGACCCCGCCAACTGGATACCTGTGATTTACCTAGGCACAAGGTGATACATGATTTACCTGAAGAACAGAAGGCATGTGCGTGCTGCGGCAAGCAGCTACACCTTATTGGTCAAGATGTTTCCGAGCAGTTGGAAATCATCCCCTCACGATATTGTGTGATTGAGCATATTCGAATGAAGTATGGGTGCCGCCCTTGTGAGTCTATTGTGATGGCCCCCAAGCCGGCCGCCCCTATCCCAAAAGCCATTGCCGGAGCAAGTTTGCTGACGGATATTATTTTAGACAAGTATCAATACCATCTCCCGCTTTACCGCCAATCTAAAATCATGAAGAGTTATGGTGTCACTATTTCAGACAAGACCTTGGCTAATTGGGTAATGGCATCGGGCGAGGGGCTGATGCCGGTATATGAGGCCTTGTGGGTGATTTTAAAAACACGTTATTTGCAGGTGGATGAAACCCCGGTCAAAGTACTGGAGACGAATAAAAAAGGCTACATATGGACTTATTACGCACCCAATGTCGGCAAGGGGTTGGTTGTTTTTGAATTTAGCGAAACGCGACAAGGTGCCGTTGCCACTGAACGACTAAAGACATTTAAGGGGCTCTTGCAAACGGATGGTTATGCAGGATACACAGCGCTTCGCAAGCGTGATGAGATTGTGGGGTTTGGGTGCTTTTCGCATGCTCGACGCAAATTCAGTGAGGTTGTAAAAATCAGTGGTGATAACCATGGGCTTGCCGCAGAAATGATCGAACGGATGAAGCCATTATATGCGCTCGAGGCACGGATGCGAGAAGCAAAGGTATCGCATCGTACGCGAAAACGACTTCGGCAAAAAATAGCGCGCCCGATCACCCAAGAGATATACAAATGGTTAAAGCTTATCTGCTTGGGCGTGCCGCCCAAAAGCAAGCTAGGAAAAGCCATTCAATACATGTTAAACCAATGGCCCTATTTAATCGCCTACCTTCAGCACGGCATGGCGGAGATTGATACGAACTCGGTTGAGAATAAAATCAGGGAAATTGCGCTAGGTAAAAAAAATTGGCTCTTTATCGGAAATAAAGACAGCGGCAAAATCCATGCTTTATTTTACAGTTTGATTATTAGCTCAGTCATTAATGAGCTGAACCCAAGGGTATACATCCACTATCTGCTGACTAAAATACATGATTTAAGACGTGGGAAAATCGACCCCATCATGCTGTTACCCGATCGCATTGACTGTGACGAACTACAACGGTTTGCGACAGAGCAAATTGCATTCGGTAAAAAAATGATGAGTAGCCCCGCGCTTTAAAAACCAGGCGCCCAGAGCTCGGTAGCACTCTTCTTTGTATGCCTTATAGGAGGGATGGTGGTGTGCAATACAATAGGACTCTTTGTCCTGATTACCAAATCCTTTTTCGGAAGCCCTACTATCACTCTGCTCTCATCAAAATCACCCTTCGTTAGTTAATGATGTGAGTTTAATGGGTAATGTTGCTGGAGGATAGGTGGGTTTTTTGGGGGTATACAATCTATCATAACTGCAACTGGCGATGTCTCGCGTTATCCAAAGGTTGTTTTCTTGAATATGAATGTCAGGTATCAAGCGCATAGCCTCGCTTAATGTTAACCCGAAAAATGCTTGAAACTCGAATAATAATTTCGCGGTTGGGCTTGAAAATTTGTCAGAAATATTCTCTGAAATATCGATGGAGTCACGTGATTTTTTGTTTTGTGTGACTCCTAAATTATGATTGTCAATGGAGTAAATTGTATGATCGATTTTTTGTAAAAACCCACGGAATACTGTCATATATTTCATAATGGTTGAGGGTTGTATTTGCTTTGACTTCCAATGTGACACCAATTTTTGAACATGCTCTTGGGTTATGGCATGCCATTTAACTGGAACAAAATCAATGTGATATAAATCACGGATAATTTTATGGAGCACAAAATAACGATGTTTTCTTGCGCGATACGATCCCGTATGATCGTATTGTAAATAGTTATCAACTTGCATTCTAAGTTGGTTTTTTCGCATAAATAAACAGTACCTTTTAAAAAATAAAAACTATTTGCCCTGGGAGTTGTTTAGTGTTGATAGAGCAGCCCACGAAATCGTGGTACTAGGTTTTTAGCCTCAAGGCTCAGTTCAGGGGCAAATCAGTCGATGGTTACAAACAAACTGCATTGACTTGATTACACCGGATTGACTACGGGTGTTCTAATATCCTCCTTAGGTTGAGTTTAAATATACAAGCAATACCATAGGGAATGGTTATTGCAACAAGGTCAATACGAAAGAGTATTGTGAGGTTCAAATCTACAAGAGATCTGTACTGCATAGATTGCAGTGGGTCCTGATTAAACAGGTGAGGGTGTTAGGTTCCCGACTAAGCGTTCTGTCACAGGATTGGGGAATGATGGTGACTATTACATAAGACCTATATCAGGTTTCACCAGAATTTCGCTGGCTCGTCAGTTATGTTTGGTAAAATATTAGCAAAACATATTGTATTGGGCAAGGGCATATTGTTATTTATTTTGTACAATCGCGTTGCACGCGATTGTACAAACAAGGGTAAGATGTAGACCCCGCTTTAAAATTTTGCAGCCCTTCGGCTGCGTCACTGCGGAGGATCGGCAGTGACGCAGCTAAGTTCACTAGCTATCGGTTTGGTTTATATGGTAGTTTGCAGTACGCAATGGAAAGCGAAGCATCCAACCTATGTCTCACCAGCTCCCAGCAACAAACGGGATACTGGCGCGTGAAACTACGGAATACGCGCGCCATCAGCCTGAAAAAACCTTGCTGTATCAGGTTATCGAAGAACATTATCCTGAGTTTTTATCGTATCTGTCAGAGTCAGACAAGACCCTTCCTCAATATGTTCAAACTGAATTTGAAGAGTATCTGAAATGCGGCCGCCTAGAGTATGGTTTTTTGCGGGTGCAATGCGAGTCATGTCATAAGGAACGATTAGTTGCATTCAGTTGTAAACGCCGTGGTTTTTGCCCCAGCTGTGGGGCTTCGCGGATGGTTGAGAGCGCTGCAATGCTGGTGGATTCCGTACTTCCACACCAGCCGATACGTCAGTGGGTGTTGAGTGTGCCATTTCCCTTACGCTGGCTTTTTGCAAGCGAACCCCGTGTATTGAGTAAAGCACTTGAGGTAGCGCTTCGTGCGATTAGCACCTATCTGGTTAAGAAAACCGGCTTTACCCACAAGACTGCAAAGACAGGTGCTGTAACGTTGATTCAGCGCTTTGGAAGTGCGCTTAATCTGAATATTCACTTCCATATGTTGTTCCTTGACGGGGTTTATGAGCTTGATT
>CANJHO010000159.1 GCA_947474165.1 Legionellaceae bacterium | reverse complement strand
TTTCCAGGCGTCCGCTCGTAATATACAGGTAGACGACCTTTTTGGCCAAAGAGCACTCCAAGGTTTAACTGGGGTAGTTTTTCCTTATCACGATTGTGACCATATTTTATGTATTCGTTCAGTTCTGAGTACGAAGAGACTGAAGTAATATCATAACAGAGGTAATCTTCTTCTAAAACTGCCTTCATCCATTTGCCAAGAAAAGTCTGCTTCTCGTCAATGCTAATGGACTGAAGAATCTCGCTGATGCGCTGACTGGTTAACGATCCGGAAAAAGATGGGGCGTGACTTTTGCACCACGTTTCGCAATGACTTAAAGGCTCACCCGTCGAAGTAAGATAGTAGGCCATCATCAAAATCTGCTGGTATTGTTGAGGAAAGCACGATTTCAGCAATTTCCTCAAGCCAAGTTGCTCGGTGATGGTATCTAGAATGATGAGTGGACCCACAACTTCGGCCGACGCTGTAACAACTGGATCTCTAACAGCGGCTTGCTCTGGCTTAAGACGACGCGATGGAATAAATACTCCATTGAGATCAAGCTTGCCGACACAAATTTTCTTATTTCGGGCCTGTTTTTTTTCCTTGTCCCAATATGACACTGACTCATAAACGTAAGTAACGTTGTTTTTTTTGTTAAGTTGATTTATGCGGCACAACATCGTAAAACTCCTTTTTCATAGGTCTAATTGTACCTATGAAAAAGTGATAAATCAACAACAAAAAACAAGATATTTTATTTTAATTCATTGGGTTACGATAAACCTAGGTACAATTTTAGCGGGAAATGAGGTTGCTCAAGTGTTTCGCGTAGCAATGAGATAGCTTGCTGCCTTGCTTCCTGAGGCGTTCTTAAGGCCAGCATTAATTTAACAAAAGGGGAATATGCAGAAGGAGCATAGAGTTGAGTAACTTTTAAAAAACCAAGTAATTCAGACCATGAGTACATAACAAACCTCTATTGGGATTAATTTAGAACAAAATGCATTATAAAACAAAAAAAGAAAAAATTAAAGTCTTTTTGTAGATAATATAGCCATATCGTTGGTGTGCCACAGATCGGGAGCGATACTTTCATCAGCGTGTTTCTGCTCTGAAAATTTGCAAGAATTAAAGAAAATATTCAAAAATTTCCCCTTTACGCTATTGCCATCTACAAATGGATGGTTTTTGATGATGATATAGAAAATTAGATGATCGGAAACATAAAAGAACACAATCAAATTGATGTGATGTAAAATGGCATACACTGATCTAAGGTCAAACTAAAACACGGTTCTTATTATTTAACTAGTCGCTGGCGCGTAATTGATTTTCACGCCAGCGACTAACTACAGGCTGTATCATGACACTTGAGGCTAGATGTGCTTCAACGAGGTCTTAAGTTAAATTCGGGCCCAAATATTCGGGGGGGGAGGGCGGACTATCATATCCATCGACAAATCTAAACAAGCAGCTATACTAAATTTATAACGAATGGATAAGGAAAGACATCATCAAAGCGTCCGATCTATTTCTAAAATGTCTTGAAATACAAGATATTAAAATTATGTATGGGGTTCCTGGCGAAGAAAATGCCGATTTAATGATGAGTCTGCTTGATTCTTCGATACAATTTATTACCTGTAACCATGAACAAACAGCAGCTTTTATGGCAGAGGCACATGGTTATTTTACAAACTGGCCTGGGATTTGCCTTGCGACCTTAGGCCCAGGGGCTACCAATCTCCTCACTGGGGTAGCACAAGCAACATTAGATGGTGTGCCTTTAATTGCGATTATTGGGCAGGCTGAAACCAGACGGCTTCATAAAATTTCCCATCAAAACATACAATCCATAGAGATGTTCAAACCTGTCACAAAATGGGCAATCACGATTTTATCTGCTGATGTCATACCAGAAGTTCTCGCTAAAGCTTTTAAAATTGCAACCTCAGGCCGTCCTGGTGCCGTTGTTATAGAACTACCAGAAGATATTGCAGCCCAGGAAACCAACGCGATGCCTATCGGTCTGATGAATTATAGCAATCAAGAAGTGGCTTCAGAAAAGCAAATTAATCGGTTTTTAACGCTTCTTTCAAAAAGCAAAAAGCCGCTCCTCTTTTTAGGGGATGGGGCTGCTAGAACGGAAAGTGACTCAGCCGTTCGTGTGTTTTTAGAAAAAACAGGCCTCTATGCCGCTTATACTTTTATGGGTAAGGGGGTTATTAATAATCTCTATGAGCGCTCACTCCATTGTGTTGGCCTGGGATTAAAAGATATTGCAATAGATGCTTTTGCAGAATCAGATTTGGTCATTTGTGTGGGTTACAGTATGGTGGAGTGGTCACCTATTCATTGGAATATGGGCATTAAAAAAAACATTATTCATATTGATTCAGCACCTGCCGAAATTGATGAGCATTATCTACCAGCACTTGAAATGATTGGTTCTATTCCTCAGATTATCGAACAAATCAACAGCCAATTAACGCGGAAAAATCTAGTCTTAGCTCCCTATTTTGCGGCTATTCAGCAAAAAGCAGAGCAAGATATTAGAAGCTTTGCTGAGGATAATGGGTTTCCTATGAAACCCAAACGCATTTTAAAAGACATACGCGATACGCTCCTAGATAAGGATATATTAATCAGCGATGTCGGTGCACACAAAATGTGGATTGCCCGCCAATATGGAGCGCGACATTCTAAAACCTGCATCATTAGCAATGGCTTTTGCTCTATGGGGGGCAGTATGCCTGGGGCCATGGAAGCTAAACGACTTTATCCTAAAAAAAATGTGTTGGCTATTTGTGGAGACGGTGGCTTTATCATGAGCTTACAAGCGTTATTCACAGGCGTTGCCGAACAAATTCCTTTTGTGGTGGTGGTCTGGGAAGATATGGAATATGGACTTATTAAATGGAAACAAGAAATGCATTTTCATCAACATTCCCATACTGCGCTAAAACATGGGGATTTGGCTAACGTTGCCGCCTCTATTGGCTGTCATGCTAAACGCATCACCAGTAGTCAGGAATTTAAAGAAGCCTTAATTTGGGCAATACATAATAAAAACACCCCAACCGTGCTGGTGGTTCCTGTCGATTACAGTGAAAACATGAAATTATTTTATCATTTAAAGGATCAAGCAATCTAAACGGAGCAACACCATGGCCATGATGACCACTATTAATCCAACCACCGAACAAATCTGTGGGCAATACCCACTCATGAACGCAATTGAGGTGGATACCCTCATTCAAGACATGCATGCCGTACAAAAATCTTGGGCACATAGTCCTTTTGAAACACGAAAGACCTGTCTGCTTAATTTAGCCCATATTTTATTACAGAACAAACAAAAAGCAGCGACACTTATCACCAACGAAATGGGTAAGCCCATGACTCAATCCCTTATTGAAATAGAGAAATGTGCCAAACTTTGTGAGTTTTACAGAGAAGCGGGTGAAGCATTTTTAAAACCTCAAATGATTCAGACTGAATTTTATAAAAGCTATCGCACCTTCCAGCCTTTAGGTATTATTTATGCCATCATGCCCTGGAATTTCCCATTTTGGCAAGTGATGCGTTTTGCAGTACCGAATTTGATGGCGGGCAATGGCGGCTTATTAAAACATGCACCCAACTCGACTGGAACGGCTCTTTTGATTGAGCAGTTTATGCTGGAAGCCGGTTTCCCTAAAAACTTATTTCGAAGCCTGGTGATCGAGGTCTCATTGTCACCCTTGATTATTCAACACCCGCTGATTGCTGGTGTTACTTTAACGGGCAGCAATCAAGCGGGGATGAGTGTTGCCAGTGAGGCAGGGGCTGCACTAAAAAAAGTGGTATTGGAATTAGGGGGCAGTGATCCTTATATCATTTTAGAAGATGCTGACTTGGAGCTTGCCGCAGAACAGTGCGTATTGTCTCGTTTGAGTAATGCAGGCCAGGTTTGTATCGCCGCCAAACGCATGATAGTGGTGGAAAAAGTTAAACAAGCCTTTGAAGCATTGGTGCTTGAAAAAGCTAAAACTTATATTGCGGGCTCTCCACACGATGTGGCTACCAAATTAGGCCCCATGGCCCGAGATGATTTGCGCATGAAACTTAAGTCTCAAGTGGAAAGGGCTATCAAAGCAGGTGCTCGGTGTCTCTTAGGCGGAAAACTCCCCAAAGGACCAGGATATTTCTATCCTGCTACTGTTTTAACCAATGTCACCATTGATTCCCCGGCGTTTAGCGAGGAGCTCTTTGGTCCTGTCATTTGTATTATTAAAGCAAAAGATACAGAAGAGGCGATAACACTTGCCAATGCCACCCCATTTGGCTTAGCTGGCGCTATATTCACCAAAAATTTAGAATTAGGGGAAGAAATCGCCCGTTATCGTATTGATGCGGGAACCTGTGCGGTGAATACGTTAGTTGCCTCCGATCCTAGGCTTCCCTTCGGTGGTATTAAACAATCAGGTTATGGTCGAGAGCTTGCCATAGAAGGCATCCATGAATTTGTAAATATCAAGACCATTTTGGTGGCACACTCATCCTAATTTTTTTACTTCGAGGAAAGCATGAAAAAAATAAAAATCAATGATCATTCACTCGACTTTAGCCATTTTTTGCAATTCCGTCATTGCGAGTGAAACGAAGCAACCCAGGAGTTCAAAGTGAGTAACTATAAGACATGAAATCGCTCTCTTCGAACCTCTGGGTTGCTTCGTTTCACTTCTAACTAACTTCAGGCCCAGC
>CANJHO010000158.1 GCA_947474165.1 Legionellaceae bacterium | reverse complement strand
GGGTAGGATTCCGCACGTAGAGTGTTCACTAAAACAGGGGTTATTTGAACCATCCCCAGATTTATACGCTGATTGCAGGTTGCGTGGTTTTTGATTGCGAGCGGTAACAAATAACCTGCTC
Organism: Legionellaceae bacterium; assembly: GCA_947474165.1. GTDB lineage: Bacteria > Pseudomonadota > Gammaproteobacteria > Legionellales > Legionellaceae > CANJHO01. Next base: position 4,675 of record CANJHO010000158.1, on the reverse strand, counting down.
AAGACTTACCCCGCGGTTTCGTTGTGTGATTGTACGTACCTTATCCTCAATACGTTTCACACTATGAGGCGCAATGACTAGTCTTCCATCGCTAAGTAATCGATAACCAAGAAATTGGCGACAGTTAGAGGCTTACTTTGATTTTCTCGATCTCTTCGCGTGGTAAGCCCGTGTCTTCCATCACGAGGGCTATCTCAATGCCGCGCTTCAACATATTTTTAGCAATTCTGTGTGTGGCAAGCTCGTCACCTCTTGCTTCACCTCTTGCTTCACCTCTTGCTTCACCTTCTGCGGCAGCAAGTTGTTCATATTTTTTTATTGTATTCATTTGCATTCTAAGCCACTTCAGATGATCTTCATAACCTTCTCTTTCGTCCTCACTAAAGTTCATTACTTCAAGCACGTTAAGGGCTTTTTTTAGTCCAGAATCTTTTAAGCTTTCTGGCAGATGGTCTTTGTCAAATAAATTAAATTTTGTTAAAAATGCCACCCAAATATCAAGCGATGTTTTTATTTTCGCTACGACATCCGCTAATTCGTTACTGACAGAGCTTATAAATTTTTTCAATTCTATCGTGTGTAATTCTAAATCCTTGAAATATTTTATTCCATTATCTTTTTCAACAATATGAAAAACATTATGGTACTTATCAGAATCTGGAAGGCTTGTGAAATTAAGAATGTGAATACCAATTGCTTTTGTCAGCGTGCCATAATCGTCGGATTCTTTTAATTGCTCTGTGTATAATTTAGCCCAATAATACAGTGCGCGTTTATTATAATCTGCTTCATCACAGATTTGGATTTCAATATTAAATCGCTTACCATCAGCACCTGTTGCTTTTATGTCCAAAACAGATAACTTATCTTTTTTGAAGCTTTTTGGATTGTAAGGATTAAGAAGGATCACTTCAGATACTTGATCGTCAGCGGATACAATCGAATTAATCAGCAAAATGAGTAAGTCTTTGTTTTCCTCAACTCCAAAAATTTTCTTAAAAGCTATATCTACTCTAGGGGTTATTGTTCCCATCTCATTTCCTCATTCATTAAAAGTCAGGTAACAAGGACTGATTGCGGCGCCCTTGTAGCCTGACTAATCATAGCCATGGTAATCATTGTAAAGCACTGTGGCCGATTTATTACAGCCAAACAGATCCTGTAGGCCATGCAGTAACATTTCGGTCTCTGACATCTAAATCTCCAATCATTTTTGATCGGGGATTATATTGTATTTTCAAGCAGTTATAAAAATAATGGTGTGCTATGGAGTAACACTAAGGCTCTCTCTATCGCTTTGTAACGATTCTCAGCTGCAGTGTAGAGTTCCTCTGTTTTTGTTAGAATTAATTTGTACGGTCGGCCAGTACGTTCTTCTTTGCAGTCAACAGGAATGCTTAACTTCATGAGCTCTCTTGCAATGTGCGCGCGGCTACTTTCAGTCAAAGGCCATATTTTCTGTATAACATCGCTCTGATTTAAAAACTGGTTTAATAGAGTGCAATTTGAACAGTTGCACTGGCTTTCGACCTTAATGCTCCAGTCATGCTTGTCCCGAAGCCCCAATTGATGTTCGATGGTTATGGCATCTGCAAGATAGTGGAGCAAGACAGGATAACCGCACTCTTCGAGATCCGGTTGCTTTAATTGAGAGATACCTGTTTCAAATAATTTAACCAGGGGCAGAGCGGGATAAAGCTCTCTATTTTCCATTAGGTAAGTAATCACGTCCAGGTGTGTTTTATTATCTCTTGCATAGCTAAGGCCTGATATAAAATCTGTCATCTCATCAAATTTGCTTGATACACCAATGTTGTATGGTGATTTATGCGTTGTTTTTAAAGCCGTTAATTGATAATTTATCAACCAGTCAATTAACTCCCTATTAATGTCCCCATCCAATAAGATTTGAATTAGTTTTGAATACTCTGCTATCACGTGGGGGTTTTTCTTTTCTTCTTTATTAGTTATGTTTGCCAGTAAAGTGATAATCCATTGATGCCCATAGTTATTAATTAATTTAAACCATAATTCGATGTTTCCGGCATTGAAAATTGATAGTTCATAGGTGCCAAGTAAATTAAGACCAATATCGGAATCGTTTAAATATAAAGTCAGCTCGATAGCGTTGATAATATCAGGCTCACCTTTATGTTTTCTGACATAGCGCTCCCAATAGGGTGATGCATGTCGCAACATGTCACGAAGTTTCGAAAGGCTCTCTTTTGTTTGAACCAATAAGAAAATCTCTTTTATAAAGCTGTCCTGGTCAATTTCAAAAAGAATAGGGTAATAGTCATCCTTGCGCCACAAGACAATGGCCGCTCTGTGGTACCACCTATCAAGCGTATTGCCATAATTACCTTGCCAGCCTTCATACTCGGATTGATAAGGCTCTAAATTTTCATTAGCTCCTGTCCAGCATATCTCACTGTCGCATGGGGTAAATGCTTCCAATTCTACAGGTTTTCCTTGACGATTTATCCAATGTTTTAGTTCCGTGCTGCTGTCCATTATATATGTTGGCGTACCTTCTTCTTCTTCTTCGTCATCATGATATCCTCTTTTTCTGTTATAACGGTATTCGTTATAATCAAACTCACAATCCCACGTTTCCTTCATATCAGCCAAGGCCAAATGTGCTGTAAAATCAAGTTGGTCAGCTAGTTTAAGCAAGGCATTTACTCTTACCTGGTCGTTATTTTTCAGGCCATCCCAAGATAGACTTTGCTGTGTATATTGGTGTTCCAAAAGATAAATAACCTTTAATGGTTTGGTGTCTTTATAACCACGTGGTTCACGGTGAATGTCTGAAGAAAAATGATTAACCAGTGATTTTTCTAACTTGCTTTCAAAGTCAGGGTCAAAAAGAACATCAACATTTCCTTTGTATTTTTCTAAAATCAGATTGTAGGTTAAGCTAACTCGATACCCTGATGTCACCTCTTTTACTTCATGGTAGCAATCAGCATAGAATGCAATGCAAGATAGTTTATTGAGGGCTGATGACGCATGTTTGAAGGTTTTTTTAACTCCAAGATGGTCGATGATTAGTTCGCCGCCTTCATGTGCCGTTGGTAATATGATAACAAGGGTTGCTACCATACCATCTATTTTCTCGGTATCCTGGTGTGGTTTAAAAAAATGGCCAGGTTGGTAAATTAGCATGTTATGCAAATCAGCAGTTAATTTCGATTTTTTTGGTAGCCCCAAGTCAGTTTTAAATTTTTCAAGTAACGGCTCAATCTTTGCTTCCCATTGTTTTTTTCCTATTTTGACCTTGCTTTTAGAAATTTCCCATACGTTACGAACCTCTTTATCCAGGATTGTTTGGTCTTTCCAACCAAACTTTGCTGGTTGTGCAATACTGATAAGCGCCTGAATTTGGGTTTCTTGAATTGGGAATGCCAGTGCTCCAATTTTATTGAATTTAATATCGAAATTGGTAGAGTTAACATTTTTGTTAGTACAAAATGATCCACTTGTCTCAGAGGATTCAAGTGCTGCTAATATCTCATCTATCGGCATGGTTATAGGTCAACGTAATAAGTTATGAAAAACGCATGATATCATGGACTGCATTGTTGCAGGAATATTACCCGTACGTTGCCAATCTCAAATTAATATTTGCTACATACGCGCGGTGACAACCAAACATTATTTTTTTGTGCCAAATTATCTAATATTTCAGACTGTACCATGGCGGTACAATAAATCCAAATATAGTTTCTATCGTGTACTGTTTTCTTGCGCCAGGGCTCAGTACAATTAACCTCTAGTTTGGTTGTACTGAGAGTTGGAAAACTGCTGCCATGCTTGATGGCCAGAAACAATATTTTAGAATGCTTAATTTAGGCAACATTTTTTGTATTTCTTACCACTACCACAGGTGCAAGCGTCATTTCGTCCAATTTTTTTATTGGGCAAATGATATAGTTTCGGTTCGTTAACAGCATCAGCCTCTATCACAGATTTATACATTTGATAATGAGCCTCGATCCTTTTGGCATATTTTTTATCGTCTTTAATCATATTTGTAAAAACAGACAAAAAATCTTTGGCAACTAAATCATTAGGAGAGTACATCGTGTCAATAAAAGGGCCAGGCATGAGCTCTGTAAGTTCATTTTCATCCCCCATCCAATCAATATAAAATTTCTTGGATTCCCAACCATAACGCAAAACAGCCAACAGCTTAAAACCAGGTTCCATCGATATGATATGAATGATCACATGTCGACAATCGCAACTAGGTCTATCGCAAAAAAGCTCAAGAAAACCATAATTTCCTTCTGGAATATTTTTATACATGCCTTCCATGGCAAAAATATTTCTGAATTCCGACTTTGCTAAATCAGGAAATTTATCAAAAAAAGATGAAAAAGACGACATATCTTACCTCTTAACTATTGAATTAAATCGTGCATGGTTAAATGAAGTGAATACTTTATTTTTCAAAAATAGCCACAACCCCTTGATGGGCAGCAGATCTCACTCAAGCCTCTCGCCCTTTGTTTTAGGGGGTCTTAGAAAAATATCATAGTACACCATGATTTTTTCAACCAATTGAAAATTAGCGTTTAAAATCCAAGAAAAAATTGGATTTTAAATGACAGAGACTGAAATATTATTGTTTGCCTTGGAAGGATTGTTTAGCTGGAACAAGTCTAGGGTT
>CANJHO010000157.1 GCA_947474165.1 Legionellaceae bacterium | reverse complement strand
TTTATCCTCGACTTTACACATTTTTTGCAATTCCGTCATTGCGAGTGAAACCAAGCGACCCAGGAGTTCAAAGTGAGTATCTATAAGACCTGAAATCGCTCTCTTCGAACCTCTGGGTTGCTTCGTTTCACTCGCAATGACGGAATTGCAAAAAATGGCTAAAGTCGAGGATAAATGTGTGTGATCTATTTTGTATCACACATGATTTTGCCCTGCGGCATCAACATTCAAACGGAAAAAAAAAATATAAATGAGCTATACTTTCCAAGAGTGCTACCCTGTGGCCCCCCAGTATGAACCATTTGAATTTAAGGAATAAAATGAGACGTCAATGGTATATGGGTTTTGGGATCTGTTGTTTAAGTTTACTCCTGATACTGGTCATGCTGCATGATGGCCGTTTGTTCTTTCTTTTTTTGATCCCTATTATTATCCTTTGGATATACGACTTATGTCAAAAACAACATGCCATATTACGTAATTTCCCCGTCCTTGGACACTTTCGCTATTTATTGGAATTTTTTCGCCCTGAAATTCAGCAGTATTTTATAGCCAGCAACGAAAGTGAACATCCTTTTAATCGCGAAATTCGATCCATTGTGTATCAACGCGCAAAAAATGTCCGAGATACCATTGGTTTTGGAACAGAGCGTGATATTTTGGAAATTGGGTATACCTGGGTGCTTCACTCCTTGGCGCCAAAACAAGTTTGTGAAGTAGCGCCTCGCATTCTCATTGGCGGGCCAGATTGTAAAAAACCCTATCATTCTTCACGGCTTAATATTTCCTCCTTGAGCTTTGGCGCCTTATCTGCTAATGCCATTATGGCCTTAAATAAAGGGGCTAAAATGGGTGAATTTGCTCAAAATACAGGTGAGGGTGGCTTAAGCCCTTATCACTTACAAGGGGGAGATCTGATTTTTCAAATAGGAACCGCCTACTTTGGTTGCCGCGATGAGCAAGGCCATTTTGATGAAAATGAATTCAAAATTGAAGCCAATCGTGACGTCGTAAAAATGATTGAAATCAAATTATCCCAAGGGGCCAAACCATCCCATGGGGGTATTTTACCGGCAGCGAAACTCACCCCAGAAATTGCAAAAATTCGCAAAGTAAAAATGGGACAGGATGTTGTCTCTCCAGCCGCCCATTCCGAATTTAATTCCCCCCGAGGCTTGCTGCTATTTATAAAAAGATTACGTGATGCAACCGGAGGAAAACCGGTTGGTTTTAAGCTATGTATAGGACGTAAGGATGAATTTTTAGGGATCTGCAAGGCGATGCTCGAAACCAATATTCTTCCAGATTTTATCACGGTTGATGGGGCAGAAGGGGGCACAGGGGCCGCCCCATTAGAGTTTAGCAACCACGTGGGTGAACCCTTAGAGGCGGGATTGGTTTTTGTTCACAACGCCTTGGTAGGAATCAACGTGCGTGAAAAAATTCGCATTATCTGTAGTGGAAAAATAGCCACTGGGTTTGATATGGTAGAAAAAATCGCCCTGGGTGCTGATGTGTGTCACTCAGGCAGGGCAATGATGATGTCCATCGGATGCGTACAATCTAGACAATGCAATGCCAACACCTGCCCTACTGGGGTCGCGACCCAAAATTGGCGCTTACAACGGGGCCTCGTCGTTGATGAAAAACAACATGGTGCCGCAAATTATCATAAAAACACCATTCACAGCTTTTTAGAACTCGTTGGTGCCATGGGATTAACCAACCCCAGTGAATTAAAACCTGAGTTTATTATGCGCCGAATCAGTGCTGAATGTGTAAAACCCTTTAGCGATATCCATACCTATTTAGAACCAGGCCAATTACTCGGAAAAAATATCCCAGCACCTTTCCTACAATATTGGCAAATCGCCAATACGGGTAGGTTTTAGTCCTACGGTTAAAGGTATTCATCCATGTCAATGGTTGTTTTCTTTCCAAGATTATGAAAATTTTTCTTTAACCACGCGGCCCCCTGCATTCGGCCTTCCTCAAAAAGACGACTAATAAATGACCATCTAACATCTAATTTACTTGCAACTGAGAAGGTTTGCATTGCAATATCAGCACGAATAGCATGCATATAGTAACGATGAATATTATTTTTAAATTCCTCTTTTATCCAACCGTTGTCGAGCATCTTACTCACAAAGTCGATGGCTCTCATTTCTCGCATCAATGAGGAATTAAAACTGATTTCATTCATCCGATTTAAAATATCAGCAGCCGATTCTGGCACGGCATCGCGATAGATAGGGTTAATGTGAATAATCAAAATATCCCTATAATCTGAATTATAAATCAGTGGGAAAATCGCTGGATTTCCCATGTATCCCCCATCCCAAAAATAATCATCTTTAATGTTGACTGCTTGAAACAAGCTTGGAATACAGGCCGATGCCATGATCGCATCAATTGAAAGATCTTTGTTTTCAAATATTTTTATTTTTCCTGTTTTTACATTGGTCGCTGATAAGAATAATTTTATTTTTTTAGAAGCGCGGATATTTTCAACATGAATGACTTTTTCTAACACTTCCCTCAAGGGGTTCATATTTAAGGGATTTAATTGATAAGGCGAATACATTTTGCTCATTAAATCGAAAAAACCATAGGCCGTGGATTGGTCTATTTTCACATCAAACAAGGTCTCCCATGGGGACAGTTTAATAGGGCTATAGAGTTCGCCTGCCTCACTGATCATTTTCCAAAATTTAGCCAATGCCTCTCGTGCACCCTCATTTCCACCCGTAATAAAGCCCTCAGCCAACACCGCTGCATTCATAGCGCCTGCACTGGTTGCAGAAATCGAATCAAAAGATAGGCGACCATCCTCCAAAAGCTTATCCAAAATACCCCATGCCAACGCCCCATGAGCCCCACCGCCCTGTAATGCCAGGTTAATGGTTTTATTGATGGCCTTGATCATTATCAATGCTCCCTGTTGGCCTCACTAAAAAAAGCCATACTCATAGCTTACACTGTAAAAACCTGCCCTTTTTTAACAAAACCTAAAAAACCATCCGCTATCGCATTGGGCAATTCGCCCGCATTGTAGTGATATAACCACATTTTTTTCTTTAATTTTTTTTCTATCAACACCAAATCAGAATAATGCGCATGAACACCACTTTTTTTATCTGCCGTTTCACAGTCGTGAAAAATCATGTCGGCTATTTCATAATAGTCCATCAGTTGCAGAGGGGCCAGTTGTGTGTCCGCTGTAAAATAAATACGTGTCCCCTTGTATTCAATTAACAACCCATAACAAGGCATCAGCGCATAATCACTGACGACATGAACCGATTGAACCAATTTAAAACGAACCCCTTGCCAGTCCCATTGCTCATGTAATTTTAGGGGAACCACATTAAAAAATGTGGTCAATCTTGACCGTTCGGTGGACAACGTAGACAAGCCACCCGATAACGATTTATTCCACAAGTCATCAAGCAGGTGTTCAGAAGAGAATAACGTAGGCTTGCCTACATAGTTTGAATCAAAAAAAGTATTCAGTGCCAGCCATTCTAAGCCACCAATGTGATCGGCATGCAAATGACTAATATAAATATTATTGATATCGAGATAGCTTAACTGTTGCTCTGCCAATGAAAATCGTAAATCACCCCCCGCATCAAGCAGCAAGGTGTCATTGTTTTTTTGGAGCAATAGATTGGATTGATAGTTTTTAGAGCCCATGGTAAAGGCAGACCCAGAACCCAAAAACGTGATTTTTAATGTCATCAATTCGTCCTGTATTGTATGCAATATAAAATTATCTGCTAAGCTATGCTGGTCTGTAAATATTTTTCAAGGATGAACGACGTGGATAAAAAAAAATCTTTGTCGGTAAATAAACCCATGACCCACCCCACTCACCTCAATAAAAAACAATACCACACCCTATATCAACGGTCCATTCAGCATCCTGACAAATTCTGGGCGGAGGCTGCCCAACGGTTCATCTCATGGTCAGCCCCTTGGACATCAGTGAGCGAAGGTGACTTCAATACCAATTCCCTGGCATGGTTTATCGATGGTCAATTAAATGCCTGTTATAACTGTGTCGATCGTCATCTCGCATCACGTGCAGAACAAGTGGCCATCATTTGGGAAGGCAATCATCCAAAAGACACTCAAACCATCACCTATCAACAGTTATATGAGAAAATTTGTCAATTTGCCAATGTATTAAAAACGCTAGGCGTTAAAAAAGGCGACCGAATCTGTATTTATTTGCCGATGATTCCGGAAGTCGTGGTCGCGATGCTCGCTTGTGCCCGTATTGGCGCCATCCATTCTGTAGTCTTTGCAGGCTTCTCAGCAGAAGCATTAAAGGCGCGTATTCTGGATGCCGATTGTTCTGTGCTTATCACCGCCGATGAAAGTCACCGAGGTGACAAAATAATCCCCTTGAAACAAAGCTGTGATATCGCCTTGGAAAACTGCCCTGGTGTACGCCACCTGATTGTCGTTCAACATACGGGCAATCCCATTGCATGGCGAGCACCACGCGACTTGTGGTATCACGAGGCCATGGCAACAGCTGACAAGGATTGTCCCTATGTGCCAATGAATTCCGCTGATCCCCTATTTATTCTCTATACCTCCGGCTCCACCGGCAAGCCCAAAGGTGTATTACACACCACTGGCGGCTATCTTGTTTATGTGGCAATGACGCATCACTATGTTTTTGACTATCAGCCTCAAGATATTTATTGGTGCACGGCCGATGTGGGATGGATTACTGGGCATTCCTATCTGGTCTATGGACCCTTAGCGAATGGCGCCACCACCCTCCTCTTTGATGGCGTCCCCCATTATCCAACCTTCTCTCGGTATTGGGAGGTGATTGACAAACACCAAGTCAATAT
>CANJHO010000156.1 GCA_947474165.1 Legionellaceae bacterium | reverse complement strand
GCACCGGATGCTTAAAAAAGGACAGATGGAACACATGGGACAGATCCCTGCTTGGAAGCAGTTTTATGAACTTGCAGCTTAACTACACTACAAAATAGGACAGCTTTAACTGCATGAAAAATTTTCGACAGAACCAAAAATGGTGCATGAACTATAATAGTAAAGATTAACGTTTCCAGGAGAAAAAATGTTTATTAAACCTTTAATTGCTGTGTTTGGTGTTGTCTTGTGTTTTAGCCCAATCTTAGCGGTAGCGGATGACACAAAAATGTGCAACGAAACCCAACAAGGAAAATGTGGGCGTTTTTGTCAAGCACATGAAGGGGTAAAATCTTGCATCATTGATATCACCACACTAAGTGGTACTTGTACTTGTGTCGATGGAACAGCTCATACTAAATCATAATTAGGGCGACTCAAAAAAGCAGAGGAGGGCGGTTAAGAACGTCACTCCTGCTGCTAATCTTGTTTTGTTCTATATTATTTTTCAGTTACAACAAATTTATTCCTTCTCAACCCATTTGTAATGAGGGAGATAGTTGGATTATTATCTCAGTACACAGCGTCATTACTACAAAAGGAATAGGATGAACACCCTAGATTGGCTAAAAAAACTCATCAGCTTTGATACCACATCGCGCTATTCTAATTTATCACTTATAGAATATCTGGCTAACTCCTTAAATGATCATCAGATTAATCCCATTTTAATTCATGACAGTAAAGAGCCTAAAGCAAATTTACTTGCAACTATTCCTGGACATAATGGTCGCGTTGATGGAGAAAACTTGAAAACTAATTTTATTTTGGCAAGTTCTAATATAAATTCTAATATAATGAATACAAAGGAGTGTACATTATGGTTAACGTAACCCCTGTCCTAATTGTTGGTGCAGGTCCTGTTGGGCTTACAGCTGCAGCAATGCTTAATCATTATGGCATTCCAGTCCGCATTATCGATAAAAAACCTTTACCTACCCAAACCTCTAATGCTGTGGTAATTCATTCGCGTACTTTAGAGTTAATGGGCATGTTAGGGCTCACTAATCAATTTGTGGCCGCAGGTCGTCTTACAAAATCCATGGAAATGTATTCCAATCTGAGCCATTTAGCCTCCATTCACTTTGATTTAATAGAAAGCCAATATAAATATCTCTGTTGTGTGCCGCAAAATATTACCGAAAAGATATTAATTGAACATTTAACACAACAGGGTATATCTGTAGAGCGCTCCATAGAATTACTCAGCATCAACACAGAAATGGATCAAACGGTCACAGTGGTGACAGACAAGGGAACCATTGAAGCAAACTGGGTGGTCGCTTGTGATGGTTATCACAGCAAAGCAAGGGAATCACTCAATATCCCTTATGAAGGCAGCGATATGAAACTTAATTTTATGATGATTGATGCGCCAGTCACTTGGGATTTATCACTGGAAAGCATGTATGGCTGTTTTAATGATCAATTATCACTAGCACTGTTCCCAATGAAAAATTCAGTGCGTATGATTGCAGAAATAAGCCATGCTCCCCAGTACATTAATACTGAACCTAATGAAGCAGTGTTTATGAAAATCGCCGAGGGATGTGTACCTGGTAGTATAAAAATTGACAAACCATTGTGGAGCTCCAAATTTTGGATCCATGAGCGCTTAGCCGCTCAATACTTGCAGGGACATGTACTCTTAGCTGGTGACGCAGCCCATGCACATTCCCCCACTGGTGGCCAAGGGATGAATACCGGCTTGCAAGATGCCATCAATTTAGCATGGAAGTTAGCTTTAGTAGTGCAAGGTGAGGCTAATGAAAAATTATTATTAAGCTATCAAGAGGAACGCCGGCCAGTTGCTCAACAAGTTCTTTCTGTATCTAGCTTCATGAGTGAGGCCGCTTTAACGAAAAATAGAATAGCGAGTACACTGCGCACCGTATTAATGCCCCTCATTTCTAAATTAAATGTGGTACAAAAAAAAGCAGTTGGGTTCTTAAGTGAAACGTCAATTAATTATGAGAAAAGTAGTATTGTTTCAGGCCACAGTTACCAAAATACTCACCCAGGAGACCGTTCTGCTTATACTGATCCAGCACCAGGTTTAAAGCACACCGTCCTCGATTTTAAAGGGGATGCTGAAAAAATATTTTCAGGTAATAAATGGGTACAAGTAATCAATGCACCCACACTCAATTTAGCAGGCAAGTTAGGGCAATTAGATAATGTATATTGCATTTTGCGGCCTGATTTTTATATTGGTTATTTAGGTGATAACCTAAATGAAGTGCAGAACTATTTCCAAAAAATAAAAATGGGCTGATTAATACATCAAAGTCGCTCGCACAGGAATGTCTGCACGCCTCAAGAGCTCTTACTATCATCTCTTTTTTTTTCGAGCAGCGATTAATCCTCGCTGTTTTTCATTAATATTAAATCAAACAATTTGCGAGCAAATAGAATATAATGACTCCTATATGTATAATATATATTTAACTATCATGCTCGATTATTAATACCAGTGACAGAGAAGCTCTTTTAAGTTAATCAATACCCACTTTCAGGAAAATATGATGCCAGATATCCAACGTTTTATTAAAGCGCAACAAGGTAATACATCATCTCCTTCCTATGCTCAAGCTTATGGAGAAATTAAAAGTGGAAGAAAAAAAGACCACTGGATATGGTATATTTTTCCTCAACTAGAAGCACTTGGGCACAGCTCAACAGCAAAATACTATGGCATCGTTGATTTAAAAGAAACATGCGATTATCTAAAAAATCCAAAACTTTTTAAAAACTATCTAGAAATTTCTCAGTTGGTATTACAACAGTTAAAAAACAAAATTCCTATTCGGACCTTAATGAATGGAGATACTGATGCTCGAAAGCTGACCTCTAGTTTAACGCTATTCCGAGAAGCATCTTCTTTTCTTTTGAGTCAGGGAAATACAACTCAAGATTTTGCTAAGCTTGTTACCTGCTGTGATGAAATTTTTAATAAAATAGCACAGCAAGGCTATTCTCCTTGTGAAAGAACTCATACCATTATTGAAGAAGCCATAAAAAATACGGTACCCAGACGTCAATACACTGAGATTAGTTCCATGGAAGGATATCCCCATGATTTTTCAGGCTTAGATCGTGATCTTGATTCCTACATTAACCAAAGAGAAAGTGAATGGGATTATCATTATAATTTTTTGGGATTTGTTTCAGTTATCTATTGGCTACAAGATCTTATTACAGGAACAGATCACTTCAACAACAAAAGTAGAGAGACTAAAATAAATGCGGCCACAAAATTAAAAAACATAATCAATAACACGGATGAGAGCCTATCTTTAACTACTGCTGAAAAGCAAGCATTGGCTGATGGTCGTTTAGGGAATATAGTGAAGGGCTACGGGGCTGTAGATAATATTCTCCAAACAATAGAAGATGAAAAGCTAAAAACAGTAGGCAGAAATAATACGCTGTAATTTTACTAAGAAAAACCGAAACAGTTCGGATTGCAACATCCAACGATCATCCATTCAAGAACAAGCCATCTGTAGTTAAGTTGATCTTTTGTACTTTCATAAGTGAAACTCATGGTATTGTTAGACAGTATATAAAGAAAGGCTCTAGTTTTATCACTGTAAATGATTGTAATCTTTCTGTTATTATTAGCTCCCGAAAAACCTTAGATTATGTGACACCTAACGAATTCTTTAATCAAAAAGCTAATACGAGGAAATAAATGTCTAAACATCATACGGTAATTGTCATTCTTGAGGCAAAACAAGGTAAGGAAAAAGAGCTTGAATCTGCCTTACAAGGGGTTGTACAGTACAGTCGTTCGGAAAAAACCTGTTTAGAATATCGCTTACATAAAAACAAAGATAATGCTTCGCAATTTATTTTATATGAAATATGGGAAAGCGAAGAAAAGCATCAAGAGCAATTTACAAAGCCGTACATAAAGACTTTTGCTGATAAACTAAAAGACTTAATAGTAGGCTCTTACCAGGCTTTTAGTGCCGAACAAATATAAATCGTATGGTTGCGCTTATGAGTTTAATCTGCCCCTACACTTTGCGCACTAGGTCTGATTAGTTATATTAGCATTTGAAGTTTTCAATGATATGAAGGAATGTAACTTATCATTGAATTATACTCTTTTTGTCACACCTAAATAGCTTTTATTTTAGGCTCATTCTGTATTGGAAGAGACTTGTTACTCAAGTTTCTTCAATCATTGACTATACTTAATATTATGCCAATCGAGGGGCTTTGTATTATGCCCGACCATATAAATCGCGAGTTTACTGCAGATGACTTACAGCAATTAATTGCGGAAAAAAATTCAAAGAGGCCAATTGATTGTCGAATTATTTTAGATGATTTTGACGGATTTCTTCTGCAACTTGAAAATGAAAAGAAGGAGAGAGCTACAGCGCAGGGATTACGAATTCAAGTGTTATGTAATCTAGATCGAAGCGATGGAGATAATTGGACTGCTTTAGATATTTGGGTTTCTGAGTCTGGCACGCATATTTTTTATTTAAACGCAGCTGGCGATCCAAGCAGTTTAAATGTGATTACCAAAGCAATAAATAATTTTCCGCAAGTACAGATGACTTGTTGCGAAGGTGAAATTCAGCGGGATTGGGTGAACTGCGCAATCTTCGCACTTGATCACGTATTTCATATGTCTAAAATTGCTGATTTACATCAGCAGATATTAGCGCGTCGTGAAAAAGAACCCACTGTGGGTATTCTCGCCCATCGTGAACAGTAATTCTTGTCGATCGTGAACACCTATTCTTGCTGATCGTGAACAGTGATTCTTGTTTGATCGTGAACACCTATTCTTGCCTGATCGTGAACACTTTTCCAAAAAAACAGGAATAGGTGTT
>CANJHO010000155.1 GCA_947474165.1 Legionellaceae bacterium | reverse complement strand
GCTAGTACCGTTTCCATTTAGTTTTGACAGGTAGCATCTTATCTTGCATTCATCTTTAGGTTTTGTAAACTCTAAAAAATGCTCAGATTAGCGGTGCTAGTCCTGCGCTTTTTTAGAGCTTACAAAACCTAAATCTAAACGCAATCTAAGCGCTACCTGTCAAAACTAAATGGAAACGGTACTAGTCTATACCGCGCATAAAGCGCGGTACATAGAGGGACAAGCCGCGATACGTCGGTGTTGTATTCAACACCAATCGAATCTCTATTAATACCGATAATGATCCGGTTTATAAGGGCCATCGACCTGAACACCAATATATTTTGCTTGATCAGGCGTTAAGGTTGTTAATTTAGCACCAATACGCCCCAAATGAAGATGCGCTACTTTTTCATCTAAATGTTTAGGCAATACATACACTTGATGACCATATTGCGCGGCCCGTTGAAATAATTCAATTTGTGCCAACACCTGATTACTAAATGAAGCGGACATGACAAAACTAGGATGCCCTGTTGCACAGCCTAAATTAACCAAGCGTCCTTCAGCCAACACAATAATGCGCTTGCCGTCGGGAAAAACCACATGATCAACTTGCGGTTTGATATTATCCCACTCATATTGGCGCAGGCTCTGAATATCAATTTCAGAGTCAAAATGTCCAATATTGCATAAAATAGCCTGATTTTTCATGCGTCGCATGTGTTCGTGTGTCACAACATGGTAGTTTCCTGTGGCTGTCACCAAAATATCCACCTGTTCTGCCACATCATCAAGGGTTACTACACGGTAGCCTTCCATTGCAGCCTGTAATGCACAAATAGGATCAATTTCAGCGATAGACACTGTAGCGCCCTGGCCTCGCAACGCTTGAGCGCAACCCTTGCCCACGTCACCATAGCCAAGAATTAAGGCCATCTTGCCTGCAATCATCACATCGGTTGCACGCTTTAAACCATCCAATAAGGATTCACGACAACCATACAGATTATCAAATTTTGACTTGGTTACCGCATCATTCACATTAATGGCTGGCATTTTTAACTGGCCTTTTTTAGCCATGTCATAAAGTCTCGCAACACCCGTTGTTGTTTCTTCTGAAACGCCTTTAATACCCTCTAATAACTGGGGATATTTTTCATGAATAATCTGCGTGAGATCACCGCCATCATCTAATAATAAATTGGGTGTCCAGCCATCAGGGCCATGCACTGTTTTTTCAACACACCACCAATACTCTTCCTCTGTTTCACCTTTCCAAGCAAAAACTGGAATACCTGTTTCAGCAATGGCGGCCGCCGCATGATCTTGAGTAGAAAATATATTACAAGATGACCATCTTAAATCAGCGCCCAAGGCGACCAAGGTTTCCATCAATACGGCAGTTTGAATGGTCATGTGCAAGCAACCCGCAATGCGTGCCCCTTTTAAAGGCTTTTCATGTCCAAATTCCTTACGAAGCGCCATCAACCCTGGCATTTCAGTTTCAGCAATCGCAATTTCTTTTCGTCCCCACGCGGCCAATGAAAGATCAGCAACCTTGTAATCTGTCGCTATTGCAACGTCTTTAGCTAATATCATGTTGTTATCCTTAAAAATATAGTGTTATGTCGGGTTTACAACGCTTTACGCAGTTCATCAACCTTATCCAAACGCTCCCACGGAAAATCGTCCCGACCATAATGACCATAGGTTGCGGTTTTACGATAAATGGGACGCAATAAATTGTGGTAATTAATAATCCCTTGTGGCGTTAAATCAAAATGGGTATTGATCAAATCAATAATCGTTGAGGCTTCTAGACGACCTGTGCCAAAAGTTTCAACAAAAATAGACGTGGGCTCAGCCACCCCAATCGCATAAGAAACTTGAATTTCACATTTATCAGCAATCCCTGCCGCAACTAAATTTTTAGCCACATGTCGGGCAGCATAGGCCGCTGATCGATCGACTTTTGAAGGATCTTTCCCTGAAAAACAACCACCGCCATGACGGGCCATCCCACCATAGGTATCCACTATAATTTTACGGCCAGTTAAACCACAGTCCCCGAGAGGCCCACCAATAACAAATCGACCTGTAGGATTAATAAAATAACGGGTTTGGGGTAACATCCATTCGGCAGGAAGTATCGGCTTAATAATTTCCTCGCGTACAGCCTCAACGAGGTCCTTATGGCTAATTTCAGGCGCGTGCTGTGTTGAAAAGACAACCGTATCAACGGAAACCGGTTTCCCATTCTCATAATTTAAGGTCAGTTGGCATTTGGCATCAGGCCTTAACCAAGGCAAGGTCCCTTCTTTACGGACTTTGGCTTGGTATTCCATCAGACGATGGGCATAAGCAATGGGAGCCGGCATAAACACATCTGTTTCACGACTGGCATAACCAAACATCAAGCCTTGATCGCCTGCGCCCAGTTGATGGGTTTGCTGATTATCAACTCCTTGAGCAATGTCAGTTGATTGTTTTCCAATTGCCGACAACACCGCACAAGATTCCCAATCAAATCCCATCGCCGAACTGTTATACCCGATATCACGAATAACGCCTCGAGTGATTTCCTCAACATCAACCCATGCATTGGTGGTTATTTCACCCCCCACTAACACCATACCGGTTTTAACAAAAGTTTCACAAGCAACCCGTGCGCGTGAATCTTGGGCTAATATCGCATCTAATATTGCATCAGAAATTTGATCAGCTATCTTATCAGGATGCCCTTCCGATACTGACTCTGATGTAAACACATGAGAGGATTTCATTATCCATTTACTCCTTAATTATTTTTTTCATTAGATTAATAAATACGTCAAAAATACCTTCGATATCATGAGGCCCAGGACTTGCTTCAGGATGCCCTTGGAAGCCTAGTGCGGGTTTATTTCGATGTTGAATGCCTTGTAAACTTTGATCAAACAAGGAGCGGTGTGTCACTTGCAAACAATCCGGCAGCGATCCCTCATCAATTGCAAAACCATGATTTTGACTGGTAATAAAAACGCGCTGCTTCCCGCCCAATTCGATAACCGGATGATTTGCCCCATGATGACCAAATTTCATTTTTAAAGCTTGCGCACCACAAGCTAAACCTAAAATTTGAAAGCCCAAGCAAATCCCCAGCAAAGGGATGCCTGCCTCCAGAAAAGTTTTTGTCGCTCGAATGGCATAATCGCAAGCCCCTGGATCCCCAGGACCATTTGATAAAAAGATACCATCCGGATTCAATGCCATGACAGTTTCCGGTGGAGTTTCTGCAGGCACGATGGTTAACTGACAACCCAAATCATGCAAAATCCGTAGAATGCTATGTTTAACACCATAATCATAAACCACGACATGATAGTGAAGAGGCTCTGAAGCACGCTTCCACTCACCCCGTCCATCGTGCCAATGCGCTGTCGATTGACGAGTCACAACGCGCGCTAAATCAATGCCTGCAAGCCCTGCAAACCCTTTGGCCAATGCTTGAGCTTTCTCAATCTCGTTAACCTGCGTACTAATGCACGCGCCCATTGCCCCAGACTCACGCAGCCGAAGCGTTAATTCACGGGTATCAATGTTTGCAATAGCGACCACCCCGTGTTGTTTTAACCAATCGGGCAATGACAAATTGGCGCGATAATTACTATGAAGTGCCACACAATCTCGCACAATAAGCCCTGCAGCCCAAACCCCCGATGATTCCATGTCTTCAGTATTACAACCTGTATTCCCGACATGGGCCGTCGTTAACATAATGATTTGACGTGCATAGGAGGGATCCGTCAAAATTTCCTGATAACCTGTCATGGCTGTATTAAATACCAATTCACCCACGCTTTCGCCTGATGCACCAATAGATACCCCGTCATAAACAGTGCCATCAGCAAGGACTAAAATTGCAGGTTGATTGATCATTAAAATACTCGATTTAAATGAAGAAGGGCATTCCTAAAAAATGCCGCCAATTGTAACGCACATACGAATGTAATTGAAAGGCTGTTGGTAGAAATTTGTTAAACCTAGGGTCGTTCCACACTGAGGTTAAGGTACTTTTCTAAAATAACAATTTCTTGTCTTAATTGTTCATTCCTCTTGGTAAAAAAATGAATGGTTGCCTGTGATAAGATCTCACGGTCCTGAAGTATCTCTAGTTCATTTTTTAAATTAGGAATGATTTGAGCTTTTTTTTGCCTATAAAAACGTGTAGCGGTTAGAGATTTTAACTTTTTTTCTTCTTTTTCTTCTTCACTCAACTCAATGTTTCTTTTTTTTCTTTGCTGCGGAGGGGCTGATAAATCCCCTTTGCTTTTTGTTGCAGAGAGAGAGCATGCAGAAATAGGTGATACCTGTTGGGATTCAATCGTTGGGCTCTCGAAAGAAAATAAAGCGCTATCAATAGAATCAATGCTTTCTGACTTTACATCCAAAAAATCGGTAAAAAATGGCGCTAAAGAACCCTCTTCCAAAGGCAAAGAAAGCAAATCATCTTGATGATCGGTCATATTGAGATCGTGAGGCAACAGCGCTAAGGTTTGAAGGTTTGCGGGGAACAATTGCTGCTCACTATACTGCGTACGATAGGTATCAATTGTTTTTTTTAATTCCCGATCCGTTGTATGGATCGTTGACATCTTAACAGCATAAGAATCCCTATCAAACGAATCACTTAAGTCCACCTTGATCGACGCTTCCAATAGACCAATAATCCTTTCAACCAACCCGCCTTGCTTTAAGGTGATATTATAATAAAGGTCACCATTCTCTTTAAATGAAAGACAATTTAAAAGCAATTGTCCTTGCAGGTCTCTTTGTTCTTTAAAAAATCGCAGTAAGTTTTCTCGCTTCATCATTTATCCTATTAACCTATTAACCTATTAACCTATTAACCTAGTACCGTTTCCATTTAGTTTTGACAGGTAGCGCTTAGATTGCGTTTAGATTTAGGTTTTGT
>CANJHO010000154.1 GCA_947474165.1 Legionellaceae bacterium | reverse complement strand
CTGATTTAAACAACTTAAGGCCGTACTTAATCCCTTATCAGTCCCCGCCAATAAATTATCATCGGGCACAAAAACATCCTCGAAAACCAATTCGCCAGTGACCGATGCACGCAAAGACATTTTTAATTTAATGTCATGACGCTGAAACCCCTTAAACGCTTTTTCAACAATGAAGGCACGGATCCCTGCTTCCGTTTTTGCCCATACAATTGCAATGTCTGCAATCGGAGCATTGGTTATCCACATTTTTGCGCCATTTAAAAGCCATCCACCAGCCACTTTTTTAGCACTGGTTTGCATACTCGAAGGATCCGATCCTGAATCAGATTCTGTCAAACCAAAACAACCAATCACCTCACCTACAGCCATTTTGGGTAAAAATCGCTTTTTTTGCGCCTCATTTCCATAACGAAAGATAGGATACATACAAAGTGAACTTTGCACCGAAACAAAACTACGCAAACCACTATCACCCCGTTCTAATTCTTGACAAACCAAACCATAAGCCACATACGAAGCATCTGATCCTCCATATTCTGCTGGCAGGGTTAATCCCAACAAACCGAGATCTGCTGATTTTTTTATCAGCTCAAGTGGAAACTTAGCCTCTTCAAACGATTTGGGCATGAGTGGAATAACATCATTCTCCACAAAACGTTGAACTGTCTGACGTATCATGCGTTCATCATCGTGCAACTGCTCATCAAGAAATAATAGATCATCCACGTTTACTCTCCCTCTGCAGTAAATTAACTGCTTCAACAATTTTATCCCGACTGGGTAATACGTACTCCCAAGCTGTGCCTAGGGGTATAAAACAATCCTCACCTGTGATTCGTTTGATGATTAAAGAAGATGAGCCATGCTCCATTAAAAGCGTTATTAAACCCTCACTCACGGATCCACTGCGACGCCCCTCATCAACAATCAAGATGCGAAAGCACTCCCCGACTTCACGAAGAATAGCCGCTAGCGGCAAAGGACTCAACCACTGCATATCAACCACTTTCACCTCAATACCATATTGCTCATGTAATATTTTTGCAGCTTGTCTAGATAAATAATACCCATTGGCGTAGGTGAGAATCACAATATCGCCAGCACCATGGGTGGTGATCTCACCCATTTTAATCTTTTCATCCAAAGGCGGATAATCAAATAACCAGCCATTATCGCCAGGTTCATGCAGATCTTTCATCATATACAACGCAATCGGCTCTAAAAATACCACAACACGCCCTTCCTGTTGTGCTATGCCCATGCAAGTGCGCAATAATCTCACTGCATCAGGACCATTCGATGGACAAGCCACGATAACACCTGGTAAATCTCTTAAAACAGCGATTGAATTGTCATTATGGAAATGTCCGCCAAATCCTTTTTGATAGCCAAGACCTGCGATACGAATGACCATTGGATTTTGATACTGCCCATTTGAAAAAAATGAGAGCGTTGAGGCCTCACCCCGCAATTGATCCTCAGCATTATGCAAATAGGCTAAAAACTGAATTTCTGGTACCGGCAAAAAACCATTATGTGCCATCCCAATGGCTGTGCCTAGAATGGTCGTTTCATCAAGAATCGTATTAAATACCCGTCGTTTTCCAAAGCGAGCCTCTAAATCAGCAGTAACACGGTAAACGCCCCCTTTTTTTCCTACATCCTCACCAAAAATAACCATATTAGGGTACTGGAGCAACAAGTCTGTCAATGCAAGATTCAACTGTTGACACAAATTGCGTTTAACCAACATTTTTTGATAACCCGCACCAAGACAATCAGCACGCCGGGCTTCATCGGGAGGTAGGTCCTGTGGTTTCATTGCAACATGGGGTAACAATGACGCCATGACCGCACTTGCACTTGTTAATTTAGGGCTATGAATGGCCTCAAAAGCCTTGGCTTCAATCAAGGCGCGGTTGTCTTGATACAAATCTAAAATGTCTTGAAGGCTTAACCACCCCTCGCGATAAAGCATTCCTGCTGTATGCAAAAGTGGATCATCTGCTTCTGTGGATTCAATTTCAGCCTGACTATGATATTGAGATTCAATATCAGATCCTGCATGCCCCAATAATCGAACGCACCGCATGTGTAAAAAGACAAGCTGTTTTTTATGTCTAGCGATGGTTTCAGCCAACCGCGCCTTGGCATAACAATCTGCAATATTTAAGCCATCACAGGCTATATAATTAAAATCAGGTCTATTTTTAATAGAGCATTCTATCCAGCCCTTTGGTGTAGGCACTGAAATACCAACGCCATTGTCTTCACAAATAAAGATCAAAGGTAGAGGATAGGATTGATAGCCAATCCATGAGGCTGCATTAAAGGTGGCTTGCGCTACGGCATGATTCACTGAAGCATCACCAAAAGAACATAGAATCAACGCATTTGAATCCAATTGACTGATGATTTGCAACTCCTTCGCGCGGGTAATAGACCATGCGGCGCCTAAGGCTTTCGGCAAATGGGAAGCAATCGTTGAGGTTTGAGGGGGAATCATTAATGGAACACTACCAAACACCTTATGACGCCCTCCAGAAATCGGATCGGCTTTGGCTGCAACCAAAGACAACAAAATATCACGAACCCCATCACAACCAGGTACTTGCTTTGCGCGCTGTATATAAAAAGCACCACTACGATAATGTAAAAAGGCCATGTCATTGAATTTGAACACTTGGCCAAATACCACATTACCCTCGTGCCCACTGCTGCCAATCGTATAAAAACCCAAGCCTTTCTCTTTGAGCTGACGAGCCATGATATCTAAAAGACGCGACTTAATTTGAGAGTCAAATAAATCAATGGCAGTTTTTTTATCAAGGCCTGCCATCGCAGGCGTCGTGAAACTATTGACGGACGGAAAATTCGCCGCTTTAACGCGCCTTACAAATTGCTCATCCACCACAGCCGCTCTATCTAACATGATGACACCAGTATATTGACCCATCACAGTGAAGATCAGTATAGTGAAAGGGCTTTATAAAGCACAAGTGATACTTATAATATTGGGCATTGGAACAAGACTGCATGAAAAAAGACTCATTTAGTCTTGTCCATGATTAGGTGTATAACAAAGATGAGCTTAGAGATGAAATGGATTGCACTACTACCCGCATTGCTTTTAATGGCCTGTATGAACAAATGCCTCATTGAATCGCCACAAGTCAATGTAACCCAGCCACAAAAAAGCCTATTCAAAAGACCCCCTGCAGGTTCCATTGATGTAACCAACACGACCATTCAATTCTATTAAGGGACTGCTTAAAAGTGATAATACATGTGGGATTAAAAGCAGGACCAGGTCTTAATAAAAAACCCGATCCCATGGTGATTACAACTTAAACCGCGCAACGGAGACCAACAGCGCCTTTTGCATAGTAAATAAATCAAATAAAAACCAGAACCATGTAGCTCTTTTTATAGAGCTAAACATAGTTTTTTAACAACCTCAAACTGATTGAGTATAAAGCAGTTTTACCAGAGGAGAGGAATCGATTTGAATTCTTTTCCCCCCTGCATAAAATATACTTTAAACGACCTCAACTTCTTCCGCTTGTGGTCCTTTTTGACCTTGTCCTGCTTTAAACATAACGGCAGCACCTTCTTGTAGTGTCTTGAAACCACCACCTTGAATGGCACTAAAGTGAACAAAATAGTCTTTGCCATTGCTTTCAATGAAACCGAAACCTTTGCCCTCATTAAACCATTTAACTGTACCGCGAACTTTCTCTGACATTATTACTGCTCCTTAGCATTTAAAAATCTATCTGTGTTATTTTTTCTTGTGTACCTGAAAAAAAAACCCATTAACACATTGTCTCACAAGGGTGAGATAAAACAACTGTGTCAGCAAACTTTTTATCACATACAGTGAGTATTGTGATGCCTCACAATTCATCCTGTCAATAGCTTATTCGTCTGCACTATACCCACAACCCTCATGTGGGCAGATAATTTGACGACCAGATCGCTTGGTTTCCTTCAGGGTAAGTATAGGCCAAGCGCACTGTGGGCATGGTTTGTCCACGGGTTCATTCCATAAAGCATAATCACATTTCGGGTAAGCCGCACAGGAATAAAATATTTTTCCTTTACGAGATTTTCTTTGAAGAATTTTTGACTCATGGCATTTTGGACACGTCACACCCGTATCTGCTGGCTTCTCCAGTGGTTCAATGAATTTACAGTTTGGATAATTTCCGCACCCGACAAAACGGCCATAACGCCCTGTCTTAATGTGTAAAGGGCTATTACAGTCAGGGCATGTTCGTCCTTCAACGATCTCAGGGCCCGCTTTTTCACCCCCAGGGCTATTCATATCTTGGGTATAATCACATTCAGGAAAAGCCGTACAACCAATAAAACGCCCCCGTTTACCCAAACGAATGGCCAGAGGTTTCTCACATTTAGGACATTTTTCTTCTAATAGTTCGGTCGTGACATCTTTGCGTTGAACTTGCTCATCGATGGTATTCACTTGTTGAATAAAGGGCTGCCAAAATTCTTCCAACACAGGAATCCACTCTTTTTCACCCCGTGCCACAGCATCCAACGTGTCTTCAAGTTGTGCTGTAAATTTATAATCCACATAGCGCGTAAAGTAGTCGGTTAAAAAGCGGCTAACAATCCGTCCGACATCGGTAGGAAAAAATCGTTTTTTATCAACGATAACGTATTCACGTCCTTGTAAGGTATGAATAATCGAGGCATACGTCGATGGCCGGCCAATATCAAATTCCTCCAGCGATTTAACAAGCGAGGCTTCAGAATAGCGTGGAGGAGGCTCTGTAAAATGTTGATTGGCGAGTAGATCCAATAAATTAACCTTGTCACCAACTGTCAACGTAGGCAATAAGATAGCATTTTGATCGTCGTCTTCTTTTGTATCATCTCGGCCTTCTTCATAGACTGTAAGAAACCCTGGAAACACAATGGTAGAACCATTGGCTCGAAACATATTCCCCACACCGCAACTGAGATCAACAGCCACTGTATTCAGCAACGCTTCTGCCATTTGGCAGGCGAGCGTGCGCTTCCATATCAAACTATACAATTTGAATTGATCAACCGTCAG
>CANJHO010000153.1 GCA_947474165.1 Legionellaceae bacterium | reverse complement strand
TCAAGAGCGCCAGTGAATCGAATTCTAATGCCCTGATAGTCGGCATCTTCTGTTATCCTCTCTGCCAGTATGGTGTCAGGATTAAAAATCAATCCATCTTCAATAACATCCATGGATAAAATAGTGTTTATTTGAGTGACGATGCTATCTTCTTCATTACTGGTTCTTCCCAGCATATCAATGTCCATCGTTGGTCTTGATTCCAGGCATTCCATATGCGCAACATTAACGCGCCTTTCAGTATGAATTGTTGAGCATAAGGTGATAATGATAATCGGTATAAAAATCCACAGCTACTTCGTCCTTTGCATCAACAATAACTGCAACAATTCCAATTTGATGACTTACGGCAAGACTTCGTTTAAGAGCATCTAATAAAAGAAAAGTGAAGTGGTTTAATAAACTGTTACTGTCATCAGCATTGCTCATGAGTAGTCTCGATAGAAGTGCTAAATGAGGCTTCCCTTTTCTCTGCATTCTTTAAATTCCCAGAAAATAACCCTAGCTGATTGAGCGCCTCTCCGGTAGGCGGTAATAAGAAGTTGTCTGGCTGCGCATTAAGCTGAACCTCTTCTGAATCTGAAGGGGCGTTATCAGACGTAGCATGCTTTTCATCTTTAAAGTCATTATCTGTAACAGAATATGGCTTGCTCAAATAATATTCAGATTCCACATACTCCTCTCGCAAGCTCAAGTAATGGTAGGCCTCATCCTTCGGGAAATGATTTTTAATCATAGCCATTGATAAGGGCCCAACCATGCAACCTAAGGGCATCCGAGCATGATTATCTTCTGTAAAAAAATCCAGCACATTTCTATAGGCTGATCTCAAATTATTCAGCTGGCCCCATAATAAATAAAAATCGTTACAAAATTCGTCCCCCTTTGATTCAGAGTCTGTTCGGAGAGTGAAATTTGTATTTGTCGCATACGCATGCTTGCGAGCGTGCTCACGGTACTTTGAATCGAGCTCAGAAATTAATAACCAATGCAATTGTTCCGTAAAGGCAGTTCGCCACCACGTCAACATCATCATGTCCATATTGGCCAGAATATTATTTAAGCGTGCAATTGCTGTCTTTAGTGGTTTAGATAGTTTAGGCTCGTGTGCCCATTTTTCTGCAGCATAAATAATCAATGAATCCGGTGCTATATAAGTAATCGGATTTATCGTACCTAATTGCTCGCTAGTCATTCCAACCTTTAGCAGATCCAAAATAGCAAACCCACCCATAAGGGTTAAGCAATCCCAATCAGATTGCTCTTTAGTGCTTAAGCTTCTCAAGTCATATCGTGCGCCCCAAGGAAGCTCGAACTGATAACGTGCACCTGGTGTATTACATTGGACCTTAGTATTAAAAATATTGCCGTCTGATAAAACCACATATACTGAACCATGAATTTCCCCGGCGTTAAATGGGCTATCTGCATAGAGCACGATGGGCAAATGTATGCCTAATTCTTCAAGATGCATTCGCAATGCTGAAAATATAAGGCGACAATTGATACAACAAGAACTACTGGTAATCACCTCCAATCGAGGCGTCTGGATCAATTGGGATTGTGGAAATTCATCATTTAAGGGGTTCAATGGCGCCATTTTCTGCAGCGATTTCAGTAAATTTTCTGAAAAATCTACACACCAAATGATTTCAGCATGTGGGTCACTAGTATGAATATCACTAATTTTCTTACCTAACTTTGCCAAACCTTTTGACAACCAATCTATCTTCCCTAATTTCGTATTAATTTTTTTCTTTAGAGCGGCCCCCTGATATGACCCCAATAGGCTCTGGGTAGTTCCTTGCGGTATAACAATTTCATTCCCTTGGTTATCTTGTGTTACGAGTTGAACCATTAATTTAACACCAGAAATTTTAGCCGCGAAAGGATAACCTTGCACGAGTTCGAATCGTCTCGGACTCAATGTCATATCATTCACCACAACATAAAGTAGCTTCTGGTAAATAGAATCAATGCTCGATACAGTAAGCCCTTGCACGTGCTTTTCGAGATTAAATATCCATTCATCCATACTCTTGGAGCATTGCTCATATGTGTTTTCTGCAATCAGTTTTTTTGTTTTGAATTCTAATAGCATCGCTTGCAAATGTTTAATCCAGCCAGGAAGTACGTCTCTAAATTCTCCCGGACTCAAGTTAGATGATATGTTTTTTGTGGCTAGATACATTGAAAAAGGAAACATTAGCAACCCCTGGTTTTAGGATAGTATTGCCAAACACTGTGTCCTTGCTTGTGAGTTTAACCGATATAAGCGAACGCTGTATTTGAACATCTCATTTATTATACCAGAATCATGCATGGGGTTTACACATATCTGTGCAGAAACCCACCTGAACCATAAGTTCGTGGTAAAACGAATAACAAGTAAGAAACGCATGCGCAAGAAGCTGCAAGAGATAAAAGTGGAATTAAATAAACGCAAACATATGCCGGTTGTGCAAACCGGGAGGTGGCTAAGGAGTGTAATCCAAGGCTACTTCAACTATCATGCGGTGCCGGGTAATTTGAAAATCCTGAGTAGTTTCAAAAGAGACGTAGGTCTTATGTGGCTGAAATCACTGCGCAGAAGAAGTCAGCGTAGTCGAATGACTTGGGAGCGATTTTCAAAATTATTGGCTATATTTATTCCGCCGTTAAGACGCATACATAATTATCCCCATGAACGCTTTGACGTCAAATACGCTCAGTAAGAGCCGTATGCGGTAATTCCGCACGTACGGATCTGTGCAGGGGGCATCAGGTGACTGGTGTCCCTACTGCGACCAGCCATCCGCCAGGGATGAGTAGATATTCATCTAGCTTGAGGTTTTTGATATCCTCATGAATGTCCGAGCATAAAGCACATAAAGTATTTTCAACATGATGCTCACTATCTGCCGCATCAAGTGTTAGTTGATGTCGAAGGTTTTGTAAGGCCTCTTCGTAAGAAAGGAGTGACACCGAGGCCGCTTGTAATTTTTTTACATCACGCGGAACTGACTCCTCGCGGGATTTAAGGTACTGATTAAAATAATCGATGGTGCGTAAAAACAAATGGCCCTCTAGGCCAACAGCGCCTGTTAAGTAGGAGCCACCATTGATATGCATGAATAAAGAAGTATCTATTTAAATTGGGCGCATTTTAGTTGTAAAGTACAAAAAATTATTACCGATGTTACTATATTAGCAACATATTGTAAAATAATTTAACTTCATTCGGGTCAATTAAACACATTAAGGATGTCTTCGGCGGCGCCTCAGTAATTACATGTTGGAGAAAGAATGACGCTCTCCTAACACCTCTGTTGCACATCAACAGATACTGCATGGATTACGAGACTCACTTTCAGTGCTTTCTGTAAAAGAGGCCTCATTAGACCAAAAGGAACCTCTTGTGCGTGAAACCAATGCATCTTCATCAGTCACCGCAGTGAAACCATATGTTTGTACGAGTGTCAGCAGGGTTGCTGTATGATTGTAGCCATGTTTTTCGGCCATCCATTGAGGACTACCTTGGGTTGAACTGTTTTTTTGAATGTCTGCACGGTGTTGTAGTAGTGTTTTAACGACGTCAAGATGAAGATTTCCTGCTGCTAAATGTAGTGGGGTTTTCCCTAGGACATCACAACAATTAACGTTGACACCTTTCTGTACTAAGTAGCTGACTACTTCAAGTTGACCAAATTCAGCGGCAATTAGTAATCCTTGCTCTAATTGTATTGAATCAAAATTAAAATGCTGATCTAGTACTCTAAGGGCTTTTAAATGTCCTTTTTTCGCAGCAATTCGCATGGAGTCACTGCTTCTAGCATAATGATCAATCAAAATTTGAATTAATGCGCAGTTCCCATGAAAACTGGCCCAATCCAGGGGAGTATACTTGTCTGCATCTTCGGTATTAATAGCCTCGATTGACTGGCGAGGGACCTGGTCATAAGCCACGGTCGTTTTATTCTCTTTACAAGCATCCAATAAAAGATAAATTCGGTCGTCGGCGCGCCACTTTATTGGAGAAGCCAGTAATTGATTAAGAAGCGTTACGTTATCCGCTAAAATGGCATCATGTAGGGCCTGATAATCTTTATCTACGAGCGGTGCGTTCATTAAAACATCTGCAATGTCTTCCTTACCGTAAGCACAGGCTGTTTCTAAGGCGCTATATGGTAAAGCAACCTGAGATCGATGATTAATAGAATCAATCTGTAATCGGTCATGGACCAATGCCAAGTGACCATATTGGCATGCAAGAATTAATGGTGTTTGGTCTTTAGAACAACGGTTTATTTCTTCGTCATCGTGTGCGCTTAAGATATGAACAAGTTCAATATTACCTGTAAAGCAAGCCAGATCCAAAGGACTGCACTCCATTTGATCCGTCGGGCCATTTTTGGGAATAGGACTTGCAAGTATCCTTTGTACAGTAGGTATATCTTCCAGTAACGAAGCTAATAACAAGTTATTCCATACCGTATCATATTCTGAGTTTAAAAATGACACGCCGGATTCTATTTGTTTTTTTGCGGCTTCTGGTGAGGAGGTAAAATTCATCGAAAGTTTTTCTTCTGCACTACAATTTACCGAATAGGCAATAAGTGTATCTCGATAGGCTTCTGAAATATTAATAGAGGACGATCGTTTTTTGTCATGAACGCGGGCGTTGGCAAGCGATTCGAACAATGAGGGGGTATGGATTTCTAAGTCTGTTTGAAGTTGTATAGCCAGTCGAAGTGATGTTTCATCCGCTTCTGCTCCAGCGGCCAAAAGTAAAGAAATAATAACATCGTGATTAAGATCTTCTAAGGTTCTTTGAAGTAGTCCTAGCAAAACATAACTAATGGGTGTGGTGTTTTCTGGGGAGATTGCATTGGGATTTGCACCGATGCGTAGTAAATTTTTAATCCCTTTTAATGCCCCAAGTCCACAAACAGTCATTAAACCGGTTTCACCGTATACCCCAAAAAAACCCACCTAACACCTAGCAAAATTACCCATTAAACTCACTCCATTAACTAATCCAAGGGGATTTTGATGAGAGAAGAGAACAGCGATAGTGGTGCTTCAAAAAAAATATTTAGTAACCAAGAGAAACGGTCCT
>CANJHO010000152.1 GCA_947474165.1 Legionellaceae bacterium | reverse complement strand
TCCCCCTTCGGGCCTCAAAATCTACGCTCCCCAATGACTGACGCCTTTTCGTATGGCCTTATATTTTCCCTGCGGAAAAACATCCGGCCCTAAGGCTACCAGGGACTACTCGCCCGCGCCTTCGGCTCTCCATGGCTCGCAGCGGACGAGACTCTTTATCAGCAATCGTGAAATGTTCCCCACCAGTTGCCTTACAAGTAGGGTACATAGACATACCCTTATCAAAGGAATAAATCCGTGCATCTTTATAGCGACGCCAGGACAATGCCAATAAACCAAGATGGGTTGATTTACCGGATCGTGTGGGGCCAAACATAATCCCATGACCTAAATCTCTAACATGGAGATTTAAACGGAAGGGTGCATTCCCACTGGTGACGCCGTACATTAAGGGCGGTGATTGCGGAGGAAACAAAGGGCAGGGCGCTTTATTTTCACCTGTCCAAATGCTGGATGTTGGCAACAAATCTGACAGATTCATGGTATTAATCAGAGGTCGTCTGATATTTTCAACGCCATGACCTGGTAGGCTACCCATAAATGCATCCATGGTATTAATAGTTTCAGTGCGTGCGCTAAAACCTAAGGCATTGATATTTTTTTCAATAAATAGCGAGGCATTCTCAACTTTAGTCCTATCTTCATCCATTAATACAACTACAGATGTATAATAGCCTTGACCCACCATTCCTGAATTGGTTTCAGCAATGGCAGATTGTGCGTCATTAACCATGCTAAGCGCATCTTCATCGACAATACCTGAGCTAGTATTAAATACCTGGTCAAAAAAACCTCTGACCTTTTGTTTCCATTTTTTACGAAATTTTGTGAAATGTGCTACAGCCTCGTGGGTATCCATAAATATAAAGCGAGAGTTCCAACGATATTCCACTGGTAATTGTGTGAGTAGGGTTAAAATTCCTGGATAAGACTCCATCGGAAACCCTTCAATAGCTACACATTGAATGAACTTTCTCCCTATCTTTGGTGTAATACCTGGTATTAATTCCTGACCTCCAATGAGTGCATCTAAATAAATTGGATTTCTGGGGAGATTCACTGGATGATTAAGCCCTGTAACACAATATTGAATATGTCTTAAAAAGTTGTCTTGAGTTATGTTATTGTCTTCATTGACTAGTATTTCAGAACCCAACCTTTCAAGGTGTAGTGCGGAGCTCATTCGTGACTCAAAGTTTCTACAAGATTGCTGAAAAGTTTCAATCAATTGATAGGTTTTTTCTTTGTGGTTTAATTGTTCAGCTGAATCATCAAACATCAACTCAACAAAACGCTTTTGTGCCAATACAGGTGGATACCATGTGATCGTGATAACAAAATAACCTTCATATAAAGTTCCGAGGCTTTCAAATAACTGTCTTCTTTCATCATCAACGGCCATTGAGACAGGATCGGGAAAGTATGAATCACTGCGACCACTGTAACCTGGGGCTGCTCGTCTTATAGCATCAACATGAACCATCCAGCCATTACCCATGGAGGACAATGCTTGGTTGATACGAAATGCCATCATTTCGCGGGCTTCATCTGTAGAGTTAGCGATATCCTCACCTTGATAAAGCCAGGCTGCCATAAAGGCACCATTTTTCCCGACAATGACGCCATCCTCGACTACTGCAGCATAATTTAATAAGTCAACCAGTCCTGCTGTATGGCTTCGGTGTTTTTTGACATGGTGCTCTTTGCTTTTTATCCGAATAGCATGAAACAGCATGGCTAACAGTAAAAGTCCGGTAATACCAATTAAAAAGGTAATTAATTCAATCATAAATACCCCCCTTTATTATTACGAAAAGGGGTTGAGCGTGCAGGGTAATAGGCTTGATAGACTCTTTGTCTTAAATAAACTGCTCTCATAAAAGGATCAGCTTTAGCCATAAGCCTAAGTCCTTTTAAAGATAAAAACCAAAGGGCAATACCAAAAATGGCGGCAAGTAAATCTTGAGCTGCGAATATTAGAATGGCTGATAACAGTCCTGAAAACATAACCAATTCACGATCGCCACCCATAAAAAGGTTTGAGCGATTGCCGCATTTACGTATAGGAATGGTACGAAGACTCATGGCTGTGACTCCACAGCAGTCGTTACGACTGAAGGTTTATTAATTTCAGCTCCCTTGCCGGTAATTGCTGTCATTGTATTTTGTGCAGCGACCAAAAATGAAAGCACTAGAACAATGAAGAGAAGGGTGCGTAAAAAACCATTCATTTCACCACCAAAAATTAGCGTGGCTCCAGCGCCAACCAAACCAATAATTGCAGCTGTAAAAACAAATGGTCCTGTGATGGATTTTTGTATTTTGGTTAGATAGGAGTCAAATGGCAATCCTCCACCTGCGCTAGATGCACATACAGGATGTGTTATAAATAAAAGCAATAACACGATTGCGCCCATTATCCATATGCTTCGGTAATTCATATTGACTGCCTGATTCATTCGTATTCTCCTTAAATGAGTTTTTCGATGGTGTAATGACCGTTTTCATAACCTTTAATTGATAAGATTTCTTCGACACGGCGTCCTGAGGGAGTTCTTGCGATATGCACTACGCAGTGAACCGCTTCACCAATTAAAAGCTCAATTTCGGCTGGTGCAGCTGGATTTCGACTAATTAGGGACTTCAATCGATGAAGTCCTGCAAGCGCATTATTTGCATGCAAGGTGGCAGCACCTCCCTCATGGCCTGTATTCCAGGCATCGAGTAAATCAAGTGCTTCACTACCTCTAACTTCACCAACTAAGATGCGGTCAGGTCTCATCCTTAGTGTTGTTTTGAGAAGTTGAGTCATGTTGACATCAAGTGTGGTGTGATATTGGACGCAATTTTCAGCAGAACATTGAATTTCACCAGTGTCTTCAATAATAAAAACGCGCTCAGCAGGGGCGTGTCTCACCATCTCATTGATAATGGCATTTACCAGGGTAGTTTTACCGGAACCCGTACCCCCAATGACCAGGATATTGCGATGTGCAACCACAGCATTTTTAACCGCCTCACATTGCGCTTCTGTCATGATCTCCGATTGCACATAGTCATCAAGGGTAAAAATCGATATGGCTTTTTTCCGAATGGCAAAGGTTGGCTTTGTTACCACTGGGGGTAGCTGTCCTGCAAAACGAGAGCCGTCCAGTGGCAGTTCACCCTCTAATATTGGATTAAAACGTGTTACCTCTTTACCATGAAATCCAGCCACTGTTTTGATGATGGATTCTGCCCTTGCCTCAGTGATGTTACCAATACAACGCATGGTTTCACCTAAGCGTTCTTGCCAAAGTCTGCCATCCGCATTGAGCATAATTTCAACGGTTTTAGGGTCACTTAGTGCTTGTTCAATCACACCGCCTAAATCACGCCTTAACTTTTGACGGGCACGGTCTTTAACCGTTACTCCTTGTTCTTCTTGTTCCTTCATACCTTATAATCCTCAATTTTATGTTTTTAAGCAGATTTCAATCCGTGCTTGAATTTGCTAATTAAACGGTCAACAATGCTTTCCTTATTGGGAGAAAAGTCATTGAACCATTGATCTTTTTGGCGCTCTCGGTAAATGCGTCTTTGAATTTCATCACGATGAACCGGAATCGATTGAGGGGCATCAAAAGCAAGGCGAACTTCACCATCCCGATAACCTACTACAGTGCAGTAAACGTCCTCACTGATAACAACAGATTCCCCAACTTTTCTTGTTAAAACCAACATATTGCTTCTCCTTTAAGTTATTTAAATAAATAGGCTTTGCACTGCTTGATATTTTCTTCAACCACTTTTTGACTTGCTGGTTGATATTTTTCGGATGCGACATAAAAAGCATTTCGCTTTTTGATATCACGACAAAAGCCAATCATTTGCGGCAGGGTAGGAGGCATTTCGCAATGGTCGCGGCAATCAATAATGATCTGATTCAAAATCTCATCACTGAATTGACTTAAACCTTCCAGCCATTCTTTTTTGGCAAACTCCAAAAATCCATCGCTCTTAAACTGGCTGCGCCATAAATGCCCGTAAAAGACAGCAAAGCGAGTGAATAGGTTTTCAATACGCTTCTTACTGCTGTCTGTAGCATTGGAAGTTGATGACGTTGCTTTGCTCGCATTCATCTTCACCTGTACTTGCTGTATCTCCTGTTTCTGGATTCCAGAATGGATCACAGGCTGTGTTTTCAGTATTTGGGCGGCGCTTCTCATTCCTTTTCTCCTGCGTTAATTCAATTTTTACTTCATCTTCCCAGCATTTTTGTGTTAACCAGGTCGTTGGATATTTCCAGGCTGGAACCCATTCGCCATGTATTTCTTTTGCGTTGCGGTCTTTGATTTGATTCTCAAGCGCTTGCAGCATGGTTCGTAACAGGGATTCATCTGGATTGATTTGTTGGAATACCTCAAAGGCACGTTCACGAGATTTTTTTTCGGGGTACATACGCCAGAAATGGTCGAAGCGTTGTAATAATAAATAAATATAATTATCTTCTTTTAGAGGTATGGCGGCTTTTGGTGGTTTACCTATGTCGGCTTTTACATCTTCATCCTCAGGAGTCTTAGTATTTACAAGGGTTTTCTCGTGTGGCTTTATAGCGGCTTTCTGTGGCGGGTTTATGGCGGCTTTATTTGGGGCAGAATAACCCATTGAAGCTAATGAACATTTTAAAATGAGTTGCATGCCATCCGATTGAATCTCAATCATGCCTGCACGAACCAATCCATAAACGGCACGACGTACTTGGTCGCGAGAAAATCTTTGGCTTTTAATTCCTTGATGCGGCTCAATGTAGAGCTGTTCAGATATCGATTGATGACTAACTCGCCGTTTGATACCTGTTATTCCTGTTTTCACATCCATATACGGTCTTATTCCTCTGAGATAAGTCAATTGCTGAATATGAGGTAAGCCACTCATTGCCGACAGCTCATCACCATTTATGACAAAATCCATCATTGCACCTGTCCCTGTTGATCCTCGTTTTTAATTTCATAGTGTGATATATTTATAAAAATGAAACTAATATATCACAAAATGTGAATGTCAGGCTTCACTATATATCACGATATGTGATATAACAATAGGTAAATCATATTTTTTGAGGTTAATTTGACTGAACTCAATATAAAAAAAGAAATTGGCAAACGTATCTTCGAAGCCAGAAAAGCAAAGGGCTTAACGCTTAAAGCTCTAGGGGAACTTGCTGGTAGTCTTAAACAAACGCGCCTAACTAATTGGGAGCAAGGCACTCGTACCCCTGGGCCAGAAGAAATCAAGCAACTGGCACAAGCGTTGGATGTTTCTCCTGCCTTTTTAATGTGTTTGTCGGACGATATACAGGTTAAAAAAGTAAAAAATCCTAC
>CANJHO010000151.1 GCA_947474165.1 Legionellaceae bacterium | reverse complement strand
TTGATTTCATATAAATTTCCACCTGGTTTATCGTAAGCCATTGTCCAGACATTTGCTCACTCCATAAGTGATTCATGTCTTTTAACAATAGTCGTTAAAACCGGCAGTCATAATTGTCGTCTATCGGCAGTCGTAATTGTCGCGCAACAGTTTAGACCATCTATACGACACACCCCTCGATAAGAAACTAAAATTTCCCGATGAGTTGATTAGCATAATAATGTTTGTAGAAAATAGAGGAAAAAAACCGCGTACCCAACGATTTGCTTCAGCACTGATGGACAATGATAAGGAAAAGATAAAAAAATGTTTAGTGAACCTTGGTCAAGAAGCTCGAGCTTGGAATGTTAGAGCACACAGTTTTTGGACTAAAAAAAATCCCACGGATGAGCTAGTCCGCCAAATCGCAGCCCTTTCCCCAAAATGGAAAGATAGAATCAAAATGGCTTTTGATTTGCCAGAGGCAATATCAGAAGAAACGCTTCACCATTTACTCAGGAAAGATGCGGCTCCTAAAAAAAGTCCCCCATCCAATGACGGTGAACACCGCCCATCATAGGGTTACCGGATGGGTGCTCAGCCATTGCCTTAGCACATAAGTTTCGTGACAAGTCGTACAGAACGCTATTTCCTTATCCTGCAACTTGTAGGATTGATTGAACTTCTTCAACAACCTGTCGAACCTCTCCCATGTTAGTCTTCGCTGACCGCCTTTTCGATTTCGCCACCAATAAAGTATATTTCTACATCTATGGATGAATGTGTTCACTACGTGTAGGCCATGTGCCAGTGCAGTGGCCGCGATTAGTCCATCAGATGTAGGAATCTGCAGGGGGCGGTATTGTGATTGATTCCACCTGGGAAGATGAATACCGTGAGTGTTTTACTAAAATTTCAGCAATAGTAAATGGGTTTTGATGCCCCATTAAGGCATCAAACACAAGGCCTAGATGAGGTAAGTTCCAGTGCTACATTTTTTTCTAGATGAGCCAGCTCACGTGCAAATCCGTGTTGCATGCTAGGCTCAATAAGGCAGTTCGTAACGAATGCAGCCAACGATGCAGGAACTATGACGCTGGTAATTACTGGCAATACAACATTTAAAAAGAGTAGGGTGAGGCCTACTGGTACCCCGACTGGTGGTAAAAGTAGCGTCAGTGTAAGGGCTAATCCGGCCGCAAAAAATCCCACTGAGGCTACTACTAATAAACTTCCAGCCCATATTTCCGAATAGTTCGTCTTGCCAGGGGCTTCTTCTTCAATAAATCGATGAAGATCCTTTATGGTGTCCACATTGGGGGAATACAATACATTCCAAGCCAACCCCATTCCCTTGTCAATAAGGGTTAAATCGCTAATCATATCATTTGATGGTTGCGTTAACATCGATTCCATTAAATGATAGGTTGATGTTTCTAGGTGATTAAATTGGTTTATTTGAAATGTTGTCTTTAGTGTATTTCTTAAATTATTAAACCTGTTTAATAAGGTTAACGCAAGCGCTTGACCTCTTTCATCTAGTTCGGTCTCTAAAATTTTACGCTGCATGCCTTCATTGGTTATTAGTATTTCACCGCCCCTATATCCAAAAGAATCTACTCTTATATATGGAGTGTTGATCCGTGAAAAGTGATTAGTATACGCATTGGGCCGAACATCCAATAGGGTGAGTGTATTCCGATTGGCTAGGTATGATTCGTAATCTTCAGTCCTTTCAGGGTCCGCTTTAACCTGGGTAGGGTTAATTTCAACTCTAAAAATTGCATTATAACTAACGGGATTCATAAAACGATGTCGATTTCCCCGATGTTTTGTTTTGTGATCATATAGATAGAAATAGGCAGAATCTTCGTCTTTAAATAGTTTTACCGATTGTTCGTCAGCTGGAAGAAAAGTATTTATTGAGTGGATAGCAGACAAGTGGTTGTAGTCTAGACTGGGCTCACCCACGCAATAATAGATGGATTTAGAGATTTCAACGGTTTGGTTCATTTTGATTCCACAAATGGTTAGACATGCATAGCCATTATAAATCATTCCGAACAAAAATCAAGCACAAATATTGATAAACCATCAACATTTCAAGGCGCATCTCAGTATTTTACCCACATTGGTCTTTGGAAGCTCATCATAGAACTCCACGATTTTTGGAATTTTATAAGCGGTTAAGTGCTTTCGAGTGTGGGCAATGACTAACTCTGCAGTTAAGTCTAACCATCGTTTGATCGTTTTGTATGAAGGGATAAGCACTCTTTCCAGAAAGGAATAGCAAAAAAATAACGTGCTGTAGATCCCATAAATACCAACGCCGAGGGGGAATACATTCAGGTAATACGGAGCAAGTTTTTTGACACCCAGCCTAAGGCTAGTGATCAACATATCGCGGGATAAATAGGTGAGTTAACACCTAGATTCTTTAAGACATTACAGGTGGGTTTTTTCGGGGTATACATTGGAACTATGGCTGATGTTGATGTGGTGGAGGAAAATCCACCCTTCTAATCTGCAAAAAGTACAGCAAGGATGCTGTGCATTTTATTCCTCCTTCCCAACCATCAATTATCGTGTAAAACTGACCATCAAATTATGCGAGCACGCTCAACAAGCAACTGCTTTTCTAAATCTAGGGCCGTCTGGCCTTGTTTATCGAGTTGCGTGATATCAATAGAAGTATTATCTTGAATCCATGAAACTAAAGATGGATTACCGGAAAGTACGGCAAAATGTAAAATTGTATACCCTTGAGTATCCGTTAATTGAGCATCAGCCCCATTTTGAATAAGACATTGTACTGCTTCAAGGTTACCCCTCTCAGCGGCTGATAACAAAGGGGTTTGGTAGGATTCATCTCGCACATCAATATTAGGCGTTGCTTTTGAACACAATTCAACCATCTTTTTTGTGCCATATTGTGCTGCATAATGCAAAGGAGTTCTACCTTGAGAATCTTTAAGATAGGCAACCCCATCTATACCTAATAAAAGTCGACTAGCTTCTAACTGATTATTTAGAATGGCTGTATGAATGGGATAATGATCATGATGATTGCACCTAAATGCGAGTTGAGTATCCTCTTGTATTTGTTCTCTCATTAAATCAACAAAACCATTCATTGCCATCAGATGCAAAATGGAATCTCCCCTTAAATCCTGGTGATTCAGGGGGGTTGAATCTGCAGTTTTTAACAGTCGAAAAATATTCACTTTATTTTGAATTAACGCATTACTTTGATTGATTGGTAAGAATAATGAACAAAAAATAGGAGGCTGCGAGTTATCATTCAATCGATTACAAGGAACACCCTGTTTGATTAATAATTCTACTCTGCTTAAATCACCCTGCATAGCAGCATGGTGTAAGTTAGTCATCCCAAATTCATTGTTTTTAGTATTCAACATAATAATGACAGTATGGTTAGCCAGCATTCAATATGTATAGATAATTTTTAGCCATTTGTCAAATTTAACTATATTGCTTTGTTAGGCTTTTCAGGGTTATGCAGTTCATCTACTGTAATATCGTTAATGGTTTCTTTAAATAACTGTGTTGCAGCAATACTGGTTTCTATCCTAGAAGCCGCTGCTATCGCTTCCTTTTGTAATTTAATTTGCTGAAGTCGGGTGTGAAAATCGTTAACTGAAATTCGACTGCTTGGATCTATTTTTACAGAATCTATAATAAGTTCTTTTAAAGCTTGACCATGATCTCCCTGAAAAACAGGTAAACTAAAATCAAAGGTTTTTCCCTCGCGATGCTTACCCAGATAAATTTGTGGGCAATTAGTTAAAAATTCATATAAATTTTTTCCTAGCATATAAGCATGTGCTTTATCTGCAGGTGAACCGGTCTTTTCTTTAAGTTGGGGAGGAGCCATATAAGCCGTATGGGTAACTGAGTATGCTGGCCTAATTAAGCCATTTTTTGTTTCTAGAAGAGACTTTGAATCAGCAATTAGTAATGCACTATCGTTTTGCACTAACCAGTTAGCATTTTTCATATCTGGGAAAGCGCACTCCTGGGATTGTATGGATTCTAAAATTGCACTCATATCCAGATATATGGCTATTGCTTTATTTTGTCGTACTTCAGGATCACAAGGCTCCTTTGAATAATGCAAAAGATCACCTGCTGGACAATAATCAGTTACTTGCAATTGACGACGGTAGGCGATTGGGGTGGTTTCCTTTACAACGGCTAACTCAATGAATTTATCCTTCATATCGCCAGATCTTAAACGCATTTCAGCCTTTTCACTTGCTTCAGATATGATCAGAGCAAGTTTTAAAATAAACCAAGGACCACCATCCGATGGTGTAACAAGAAAATTTTTTGCATTTCCTCCTCCCAGAAACGTAATGCCATCCCTATCAAATTCTTGAAACTGCTCATATCCCTGTTCGCCAGGGCTATACAGTCGCATAATATGCTCTTTTTTACATTTCTCTCCCATGCTTAGAATAGAAGCCAACTGATCCAATTTTTCCTGTGACATTGCGTTTAGAATATCTGGGTAACCCTTATATTTTGGCATACCAATGCCCCAATTTAATTGAGTTAGTTATATTATAGTGTAGTTCGTTTTTGCTATTATGCTTGTGCTTACCCCTCATTCGAGGTACTAGTGCCTCGTCAACATTGAATCTATTTTCAGGAAAAATCGTTAATATTCACCCGATAACACCACTGTTTTATGTGTAAATTACGCTCATATATGACTACGGGCGATAACAAACAGCAGGGCTATTACCTGCTTATTTTTCTTGTACCAACGTGTCGCCAGAAATTTTGAAATACTGGAATATTGTGTTGTTCGGAGGACCTCGAATGCCTGATGATGACGTGACCGGTGCAAGGTCTCCTTGTAGGGGATCTGTTAATGGGTTTCCTATTATTAACTCAGAAATAGTGGGGCAGCTGATTTATTGCACGCTTCCAAAGGATCATTTTCTCACGCGAGGTGATAAAGTAACCATGGAAATTGATTGGCTTCGTAGATAAGTGCAAAGATATACGGAAAGACTGGAGTGAAGAAGACAAAGAAAATTTCTTACAAGAAGCAGAGGAAATAAACACAGCCTTCGTCATGGCGATCCAAAAAAAGCTTGGACCTTCATCAAATGAGGAATATATTGGTTTATGTCATATATATAAATCTCCTAAGATGAAGACAGCATGGGAAAGACTTACCCCAAATTATACATTGGAAGTGGCAGTCCCATCTACAATGGGACAATTAACTGGTAAAATTGAGAAAAAATAAGGACGTGATGATGCTGTTAACAGGGGTATAAAAGCGCGGATAGATGGCGCAGCTTTGTGTTAAAATTATATACACAATTTAACTCAAAGATAAAAAAGCATGTCATCAAGAATGAGGCAATTCCTTGACATGCCCAGGTTAAGAGTAAGCTGTTAGA
>CANJHO010000150.1 GCA_947474165.1 Legionellaceae bacterium | reverse complement strand
TTAGATTGCGTTCAGATTTAAACGATTTTATTAGGCAAAAAGCGCAGGACTAGCACCGCTAATCTGAGCATTTTTGCCTAATAAAATCGTTTAAAGATGGATGCAAGCTAAAATGCCAACCCGAAGATTCAATGTTGACGAGGCACTAGGCACTGGTTATAAGCCAGTCGGTTCTAGCCTTAATCCTTCAAGTGCTTCTTTCTCACGTTGCCTGCCAATATGCTGGGTAAAAAATGCAAATAACCTTTCTTGCCTTTCTTCACCCAAGGGCTCCAAAACTCTTTTGTCGCGAGAATAAAGCAACTCGATGGATGGATTTTCTTTTTTTGCACGCTCATAACCATGGCGCGCCTTATTATTACTATAATCAACCACCTTATACACATACGCCGGTTGCATTCGAAGGGATGCAATAAGACCTGCGCCCACATTTCCCAGCAGACGACCTGTGGGCGTCAATTGGCTATTGTGTATCACTTCATCATTTAATCCGCGGTACACTTCATCAATATTTTTACCTCGGGCAACATGGTGCGAGAGGCGCGCAATAAGATAATTGAGAAGCGTTGCTTCCTTCATGATATCTGCCGTCTGTTGATCCCATTCTGGATAATTAGACAACATGCTCCGTTGATCCTCACTTATATCTCGTTTCAAGGTATTTTTAATTCGACGTGAAAAACGAGCGGTCTCATCAAATTCAACCGTAATCTTCGCTAAAAACTTGGATAACATTATTAATAGACGATCTTTTTGAGCCGGATCAGTGCTCATTTTTTTAATCGGCAAGGATTGAAGAAGCGCTGGATAGCTTTCTTCGCATTCCAGAGCCCATTGTTCTAATTCTCTCTCATTTTTTACGACTAATTCCGGATGATCGGCAAACAAAGCATGTTGAATCAACGTCAAGTTCCGCGTGGCAACGCCTACGATTTCTTTGGTGACCATGTCACGAAAGGGCTCACATTGATCATATAGCCAAAGCACTTTCTCCATGCCTATCTTTCTTAACCCATAACCAGGCCCAATCAAATCAATC
Source organism: Legionellaceae bacterium (assembly GCA_947474165.1). GTDB lineage: Bacteria > Pseudomonadota > Gammaproteobacteria > Legionellales > Legionellaceae > CANJHO01. The sequence continues at coordinate 4,449 of CANJHO010000150.1, read as the reverse complement.
GAATCGCCTAACATTTCTTTGTCTTGTGTCGAGGTAATCGCTCGAAGGGTACCTAAATCAACATAGCCCTCGGGTCGCAGCCCATTCGTTTGAACAGGGGCTGTTTTATCACCCAGGCGCTCAACTACTCCTCGTGAAGAGGCCCTTGAGCTCGAATTTAAAATGGTGACCATCCAATGCACGCCCTGACCCAACAAAAGCGCCATTAATTGCCCAAAATGATTTTTGCTATCATGTACACGCTCATAGAATGCGGAGCCCTCATCCACACATTCCGTTAGCCAATCCTTCATTTCCTGCGGCAAATTGCTAATTTTCATGCGTTTCGATGGATCCAATAACAAGGTATAGGCCTGATAAAATTGATTTTCTCTAAACCATTGGACGCCCGTCGGTGTATTCAAAACATCCCGCGCATTGCCTTGCAATGTTGCTTTTTGTTGTCGAAGTTGAGGTCCTCCTCGATTTCTGTCCCCGCCTGGACCATGATAGATTTTAGCCGTGATACCAAAATCTTGAGTCATACGGATAAAATCTTCCTGTACTTTTTGAATAGAAATCAGTGCGGGCAAGCCTGAAACACGTTCTGTATCACTAAATCCAACCATAATTTCTACAGTGATGTTCTTAAGATAAGCCCTTAAATGAGAATTTGCTTTAAGAAACGCTACAAAATCATGCCGACTTTTCGTTTCAATCGTCTGTGCAATCTCATTTCTTGTCTGAATATTTAAAATTGTTTTCAAAGTTGATAGTGACATACTGGCTTCTTTGTCAAAACTGGCTTCAAATGATTGCTGAATTTTCGTTTTGATGTAATCGATTAAAATCGCTTCATGATTTTTCAAATCTTCACACTTTTCCAATAGCGGAACAATGGTCAACTGGGCGGATGCTGATTCAGGAAACACGGCCAACAACGATTCAACCTCTAAGATATTAACCGCACTTTCACAATTGGCAATAATAACATTATCAATCATATCCGAATGAAGCGTTGCCAACTCCAAACGATAAAGCTCTGTTCCCGCCCAAAAAAAATCTTTATTATCCGGTCGGGGGGCATATTCCGAATTTTTATATTTTGAATGGATAGCCTTCAAAATCTCTCGACTATGAACACTGCCATCCTGCAATTGTTTGTGTAACTTAAACCGCTCATCGGCGCTCAGATCAATATAATTTTTTTCCTTCAAAGGCCGCAGAGTAGGACTTTCTTTAAACATGTCAGTTAAGCTGAGATCCAAACCTATCGCATTCCAAACGCTTGCAAATATAGAAGAATCTTGTCGAATATGTCCCACACCATAGGTCATTCCGAAACAATGCAATTGGATACCAAAGAAGCGGAATTGTTGCTTTAACTCTGGATAGTGATTCAAAATGTCATGATGTTCTTCCAGGATTTTTCGGTATTTTTCAATGACCCATTGAGAAGCAGGAATCGTCTCGCCCTCGTCATTTTTTAAAGTAATTGCGTCCGTATTATCAAGAATTGCTGCCTTGTAAACTGAGAATAACTGTTGTAACCCCTGTAAAGCGCCTCGATGGTGATCAATCTCCATTTTATGGCAACCTGAAAATGCGATTAACTGATTAAGGACTTGAACCTGCATTTTTTGTTGATCCAAAATATCTGCTAATTTTTGTTTCTTCTCGCTATCAATGGATAATGATTGGATTGCCTCACTTAATTCAACATACATGGGCATCAGCTTAGAAAATTCTCTATCAATTAAATATTTTGATAGGGTTGTTTGATGGTTCCAAAGCCTCTCTAAAAGCACCTCACGGATTTTATCATCCCCTTTCAATACGTTTAGCAGTTGTTCACTACCCAACACACATAGATTTTCCCTTAATTCACGTTCAATATTTTTAGCCACTGAGGCAACATTGGTTTCTATTGTTTTAATGTGCTTTTCAGCGGCACGGATCCGATAAAGACGAATACTATTGCGCATTTCAAATGGCGTTAAATTGGCATTACCATCCGCATCAAAACCAGGCCATGACGCATCTCTAAATAAAGGCAATTGCACTACGCCATCCACGATAGCGCCCCCCTCAATGGCCTCTAAAATAGCATTTTCATGCTCAACATAGGCTGGTTCACCATAATATGTTTTATAGGCCATTAAGATGGCTTCGGTCATCATGGGAATATTGTCATAAAGCCTTTCAAGGGTGATATGAATATTACGATTAACCTCTTCGGCCACCGTCCGTTTGGCCCGAGGAATGGGATCAGTTATCATCAAATCTGACAAGAGTCCTTGGATTTCAACTTCAGAAGGGGGGGCTTTATTGAGGGCATTGGCCATTTTTGTCAAAAGATCTCTTGCCTCTTGAGACAAGGGATCCGTTGGATGTTCAGTGCCTACGATTTGCAAGGTCATTTGTCGAAGCAAGCCAATAGAGGCCTGAATAGAAACCCCTTTGGCAACCCCTGTTTGAATCGCCCGATCAATACTATCTAATAATGATGGAAAATCTTTCGAAATAGCCGGCGATCGCATTTGCATAATTTTATTAAGGGTGGCTTTTTGATTGATAAGATAGGTGAGTTCCAAGCGAGCCCAGTGATAATGGGTCAATTTTTCCAACAGTGCAGGGGAAATCTTTGGGTGGACATCGCCTAAGTCTTCAAATTGAGCAAGAAATGCGTGTTTATCGCTAGATTCTTCAAACGCCCTATGGAGCTCAAGAACCTCTGGCAAGATGATTTGGTTTAATAAGTCAAATAATACTACTTTAATATCGTGGGACGAGGAACTAGCAAGCGCTTCAGCTAGAGTCATTGATTACTCCTTTAAAATGAAGGGCGAATTAAATCACATTCTAATCAATCCCAAAAGAGGGGGACACCAAACAAATCCAATAAAATAGATTCCGTGTGACAGCCCACTCTTTTTCACGGTATGATTCACCCACCAAAAACTCTTTTGCTGATCTTATGGCCTCCGATTATTTAAAAATGCTCATCCATTATAGTTTGCCAAAACAGGCACTGACCTCACTTGCAGGCTTTCTTGCTAATATTAAAACCCCACGCATTAAAGATGCGTTAATCGGCTACTTCATTCGAAAATACAACATCAACCTTGAAGAAGCCCTAGAAGAAAATCCAGCGCATTATGCCACCTTTAATGATTTTTTCATTCGCCATTTAAAACCTGAATGCCGCCCCATTGCAAACGCCGGCATTGTATCCCCAGTCGATGGCTATATCAGTCAACTTGGGCCTGTTAATAAAGGCACCTTGGTACAAGCCAAAGGCCATGATTATTCTGTGCACGAGTTATTGTCATGCAAAAAAGAACAGAGCGCCTTATTTGATAAGGGCCTTTTCGCAACCCTTTATTTATCCCCCCAAGACTACCACCGAATCCACATGCCCCTTGATGCAACCTTAAAAGAAATGATCTATGTCCCAGGTAAATTATTTTCAGTACAACCCACCACTACCCGCATGATTCCCAAACTATTTGCACAAAATGAGCGGCTAGTGGTATTTTTTGAAACGGCCATCGGATTAATGGCGATGGTCCTTGTGGGCGCTACCATCGTGGGATCCATCGGAACGCATTGGCATGGTGACTTAGCCCGAAGACGTGAACGCCGATATTTTAATTACAACGAAACACTTTCTCTGCTCAAAGGCCAAGAAATGGGCTATTTTAAATTAGGTTCTACCGTTATTTTGTTATTGTCTAATCAGGATAAGGCGCGATGGCAAGCCCATCTTAGCCCAGGGGATAAAATTAGATTCGGCCAAGCGCTGGGTGTTATCGAATCAGCCGATAACTAAAAAATATCATTTAAAATCAGTCTGTTGTATATTAATAATAAACCATTCCTTTAAAAAAGTGAACGCCCAGCCTAACATGATATTCTTCTTGGTAAAGTGAACTCATAAGCTATCTTGTTTTCCATATCCTGAGCCGACGGATTTTTCATCACTATTGTTTTTGCGCTCTTGAACGATATGAGCCTTATTGCGAGGATGCAATCCCTTCCCACAGGAAGGGATAACAAATTAACGTTTACTGTTAAAATCTTTTATCGCTTTTTCAGTCTGCTCTTTTGTGTAACCATAATGTTTTTGCAATGTACCAAAAATTTCCTGTTGATTGCCTTCGATAACTTTAAAGTCAACAATCTACGTTGTATTGACTCATTTTAATGTCCTTGATTACTTTGAATATCCTATACCACAGCGCAGTAAATTAACTATGTTGTGGGGCTTTTCCAGGGCCAAATCATGTGTGACCAAAATAAAACCATCTTCTTTAAGCCCAGGATTCTTTGGTTATTTTAAAAACACGCTAGTACCGTTTCCATTTAGTTTTGACAGGTAGCATCTTATCTTGCATTCATCTTTAGGTTTTGTAAACTCTAAAAAATGCTCAGATTAGCGGTGCTAGTCCTGCGCTTTTTTAGAGCTTT
>CANJHO010000149.1 GCA_947474165.1 Legionellaceae bacterium | reverse complement strand
GCCTGGCAAAAACAAAACAACTATGGTCTGCGTAGCCATGTAGAGCTGGCCGTTTTACGTTACAAAAAAATCATTGGCCCGGACATGAAAGCAAGAGAGTTGCCTCAGCAAAAAACAGAAGGCGGGATTGGTGCGCGTGTCTTAAACCGAATGACTTCCCTCGGTATGCCAATTTCTGTAAAAGTGAAATAAAAACATCCTAATTGAATGTAATTAAACCTAAGTTTGATTTATGCAACAACGCCATGCTCAAAAGCTTTCATATAAAGATTTATCAACACTTGAGCGGCTTAGTTCGCGCACGGACAGTAAACTGGTTTTATTAAATAACATCCGATCCACGGAAGGATTTGCTGCGGGTAGTCCCATCAAAGCGTTAAAAGATGCAGGATTTACGGTACTTCGTTCTAAAACTCAAGAAAAGAATGGTTGTGTTGACGTGGTACAAAGCACTAAAACACAGTGTGATTTAGCGCAGGCTTATGCCCAGCTTCCTGAAGATGTGCGACAGTTGACCCAGGTAATTGCTTTAACCACTAAGGATGCTGATTCGTTAACATCATTAATTCGCACTCAATTACAACATAAAGGGGTTTTGTCTCTACAGACTAAAGAAGTGAGGGTGTTATCTAATCAGAATTTATCTGAAACACAAAAACGACATTCTAAGTTTTATGATGTAGGTGATCAGATAACGCTTAATCCCTTTGAGCGAGAACAAAGTCAATTTAAAGTGATTGGAAAAGAGGACACAACACTTCATCTGCAAAGTACCCATGGCGAAAAAAAATTGCTCAAACTACAGAAGGATAATCTTTTTTTAGTAACGAAAAGCCATCAATTAGAGTTTTGTATTGGTGAGCAGCTGGTTACTGAACGCAGCCTTCGCATAGGGCGTATGAAATTTGAACGAGGTGAGATTTTTAATGTAAAAGCAATTCGAGAGGATGGAGTGATGATGCATTATGATAATGCGGATTTATATCTCTCTAATGAGGAATTAAGTTGTTTTTCACTGAGTTATAATTACGTTAAAAAGCCTAATGCACTGACTCGAAACGCAACTGATGTACTGGTCGCCTTAAACAGTTACCAACTTAATAAAAATGTATTAGGAGAACTGTCGGAATGTTCTCCTAAAATTAAAATTTTTACGCAGGATAAAGAAAAAGCCATTGAGCAATTAGATAAAGCACAAATGTCCTGGACACTCAGTGATGTGGCAGAAGGTAAACCGTTGAGGGTTTATCGAGACAGTGTTTTTGCACCAAGTGCTTTAAATAACGATTTAGAACAGTTAAGCACGATGCTCACAGCCTCTCATAAAGATTTTGATGCAACAGCAGTTGCAGCTCTTGCCGTATCCTATACCACAGCCAAGCTTTCCGAACGGGATGCAGCATTCCTGCACAAAGATTTGCTCACGCAAGCGATGAGTTTTGCACTTGGCAAAGTAGAAATTAAAGATATTGAACGGGCAATTGAAGACCATTCAGAGGCGGGTGCGCTTATTCATGCCAATACTTATTGGATTTCAAAAGAAGCTCTGGCACTTGAGAATCGCATTCTTGAAAATAATCGTAATGAACAAAACACCGGGGTGCCTATTTGTGACCCTGAGCGTCTTCTGTCATTACCGTCAACGTTAACCCAAGGTCAGAAAGATGCGGTTAGTCTTGCCTTGACGACCACAGATCGCTTTGTTTCAGTGCAAGGTCTCGCAGGGGTTGGAAAAACAACCATGATGCGTCAACTCCAAGAGTTAGCTAAAGAAAAAGATTATGCGGTCGTTGGATTGGCACCAATGCATACGTCAAAAGATGAAATGATTGCTAATGGCATAGAGGCAATGACTATTGCTAAGTTTCTGACAGAGAGCGCTCAATTTAGAGAAAATACCCTTTTTATTATCGATGAAGCCTCAATGATTGGGAACAGGGATTACGCAGCCATCCAGGAAAAAATCATAAGCTTTAAGGCCAAAGCATTATTTGCAGGGGATATTACTCAGTTACAATCCCCAGCCAGCGGCATCCCTCACGAGTTAACCATTAAAACAGGCTCTCAAAAAATTGCAAAAATGACCGAGATTGTGCGTCAAAAAGACAGTCCAATCCTTAAAAAAGCTGTAATCCATGCATCAAATCGCGAAATAGAAAGTTCTTTTGCAACATTATCTACTATGAATCCAGAACAATTTGTTAAAAGACAATCTGGCAGTGATCCTGCCATGAAAACCGCAGTGATTACTATTAATTGTATGGACAAAAAAACTAAGAAAAATGAGTACAATCGTATTTATCAGGCTGTTGCGACAGATTATTTAACCCGTATTCCTGAGCATCAAGAACAAACTTTAGTTATAGCCCACGCCCATGAAGACCGAAAATTTATCAATGAATTAATTCGTAAGGGACTTCAAGAGCAGGGCAGGGTAGCCAGGGACGATTCACAATGTGTGCGATTACCTGCTAAATCGATGACAAAAGCGGAACTGATGCACGCTAAAAACTATTCACGTGGCGATGTAGTCCGTTTTGATGCCAATTATTCTGTAGCGAGAAAAGGCGAGTATTTTTCCGTAGAAGGAATAAGTCCGGATAGTAATCAGTTACATTGCGCTTGTGCCACGGGGGAAAAATTCATCATTAATCCTGCAGCACTTGCATTAAAAGCCCGTATGTCAGTGTACACCGTTGAAGAGGCAGCACTTGCGATAGGAGATAAAATTAGATTGCGTTTGACAGACAAAGCGCGAGGCCATATCGCTAATAAAGAATATACCATAGAACGAATTGAGGCAGGTCGGGCGCATTTGCAAAGTAGTGATAAAACCAATGAATTACAGTTGCAATTGAATGATAAAAAAGATGCCCATTGGGATTATGCGTACAGCCGAACAGCCTTTGGTGCGCAATCGGCGACAGAAACCTTTGTAATCGCATTGGAGCTTGCGAAACGTAAAATAGCCACCACTCATCGTTCACATGAAATTGATATCACAAGACCACGCCAACAGGTGACACTATATACTGAAAATGCAACCCTGCTAGAAGAACGACTTGCAGAGCTAAAAGGGGATAAAGTATCGGCATATCAAATAAAAACAGGAGAGAATCCTTTTTATAATGTAACAGAATCTAATAAAATTTCAGGCTCAAAAAAAGGTGATGAACCAGAAAAATACTCACCTGAACCCAGTAAAATCATAAGAAAGTCAACATTAAGTAGTAATGAAATTAATGAGCTATTGACCCAAAAGATAGAGTCATTAGGTGAGCATTTATTTGGAGAATCCAATCGAATGTCCACGCCCAATAATTTACGGTATGGTGCCAAGGGAAGTTTAAGTATTAATACCAATAACGGGTTATGGAATAACTTTGAAACAGGGGAAAAAGGAAACGCATTACAACTTATCTCTACACAAATGGGTCATACTGATTTCAAAGACACAATGGACTATGCAAGAGAATTTTTAAATCATCCTGATTCCTGGATAGCAGCGACCCCTGTAAAAGATCCCCAAAAAACAGAGAGAACCAATTTTAAAGATGCTCCAAATAAAAAGAAATATGCTGAAAAGTTAGTAAATCAAAGTATGGACATTAAAGGTACTCTTGCGGAACGCTATTTAAAAGAGTACCGGAAATTAACTGATTTTCAAGACGCAGATTTACGATTTCTACCAAAAATAAATACGTGGCACGGTGAAAAAAAAGCTACTGTGCCCGCTCTTTTGTGCATTGGAAAAAACCCGAAGGGTGAGATCAATCATGTCCAGGTAATAAGACTGGATCCTGTCACTGGGGATAAAGATCACGCATCAAATGTGGTAAAACAAATTTATGGTAGTGTGAACAGTTGCCCCATTGAATTAAATAAAAAATCTACTGGCTCCGTTACCTATTTAACCGAAGGGGCAGAAACAGGATTAAGTCTTTTACAAGTGGATCCACAGGCAAATGTAAAAGCATTGCTAAGTAAAAGTAACTTTTTAAATGTTGATCCTTCGAGACTGACCGAAAAAATAGTTTTTTGTTTGGATAATGATGGCAAAGAAACATTTAAAGATTTGATTATAACAAAAGCAGTCATTCGCCTTAAAGAAATGGGAAAAGAGGTACGCATTATAATGCCTGAAAAAATGAATAATGATTTCGATGATATGCTACAAAAAGAGGGTGCATCTGCAGTAAAAAGTCATATGGAAAACCCGAAAAATGCCTATACATTTATTGAGAAAGAAATTAAAAAGGCAAAGGAACCTGTACCAGGAAATAACGAAAATTTAAATAAATATAATGAAAATGATGCCTTAATTAAAAAATTTAAATCCATTGAAAATGGTCAAATTGCCAGTTTAAAAATGATAGAAAACAATGAAAGAAATCATTTAAAAAATTTAAACATAATTCATAAAGAATATAAATCAGTTCATAGTGAAACAATGAATAATCAGTTCATTGTTCCACAAATTAAAGATCAAAAAATCATGGAAAAAGAGTTGTAGCCGAACGAAAATTTACTGTATTTCTTAAAATAATTCTTTTCCATGAAGAAAAGCATGTGCCATATTTTCAGCTACCTGAGACGCAGAGAGTGCATCATAAGCTTTAAATTGTGAACGCTCTTTATCAAAGACATGCCCCAGAATTTCTTTTTGCAGGTAACTACTTTTAATGGCATGATTTAATAATTCGACTAATAAAGGGTCTACGTCTTTTTCTCCATTGTTTTCAAGCCTTGCAAGATGCACTCTGATGCCTAAATCTAAAAGATTTAGCGCTGCAATGTCAAATTCAACACCATCCTTTTTGGCAATTGTATTAATCTCACTTGCCGTATTATTTCCAATGTCTAAGGTAATTTCCATAGTGTCTTATCCTTGTTAACAGGTAGTGTTTTTAGGCCAATATCATTCATCGAAAATCGAACCAAATCGTAATTTAAATTTTGTAAATCACCACATGTTTTGTTGATGTAATCTAACGTTTGCCCTCGGCTACGCGTAATTTTTTCTTCTGGAATACCATCACTTAATAAAACGGTTTGTAATCGAGTAAGATACATTAGATGAGGAATTGCCACATGGATTTGTTCTATCATTTTTTTAATATCATCGTTTACGGCATTGTGATTTGAATTAATGTCGATACGATTTAAATGACACCAGCGAACTAATTCATTCAAAGCTTTTCCTAATGATAATTCATCAGTACCCCCTTTACGCATTTTTTTTTCAGAGGCAATATCTTTTAGGTAATCCAATTCTTTAGGTGATAATCGGGTTGAGACTACTGTCATTATTTATCCTATATGATGTTTTAATTAACTATAACCACGTTTACTATTGTTTTCCCAGTATACTGCTGTATACAATATGTTTTCTACCGTAAACAAATTTAATTTTTGTTTACAATACACGTTATTAGCCAATAGCTTAAAGGTGTCCCGTATTTAATATTGTTTACGGTTGTAGACGAAAGTTTAATTCCTAAAAAAGATAAATTTAAAATTGGAAAAACCAAAACAGCTATATTTATAATAAAGTCCATATACATCAATGGGTTACCCTTTGTCGCTTAAGCAATTTATACTGCGTGGTGTGTGGTTCTTTTTATCTATCATTCTTTACTGGTGTTTATTCTATTTTTTTGTTTTTATTTGGTATTTTACTTTATTTTTTTATTATCAGCGCTCGTATAGTGTGTTTGTGATTCTCTTTTTTTACTGTCCTTATTTTTTATTTTGTTCCATATTCTTTAATTTTATATTTGTATTTATTGTTATTATGCATTTATTGATTATTCATTTTT
>CANJHO010000148.1 GCA_947474165.1 Legionellaceae bacterium | reverse complement strand
TTAGCTTGCATCCATCTTTAAACGATTTTATTAGGCAAAAATGCTCAGATTAGCGGTGCTAGTCCTGCGCTTTTTGCCTAATAAAATCGTTTAAATCTGAACGCAATCTAAGCGCCAACCCGAAGATTCAATGTTGACGAGGCACTAGTGTTTTATAATGAATTGACGTTATTTGATGGAAAAATGATGATTAAATTAGATAGAAGTCATGCGAAAGCGCCTGGAGCAATTTTTTTTGATTTTGATGACGTCTGTCATCTTCCTAACCGCGATAACATCAGGGATAAGCAATCATATCAAGTACAGCAAGATGGCCATCTCCATGGCCATTTAATGTGCCCTGAGCAATTGAAAAAAATATGTGTTTATGCTGAAGAACATCATATCCCCCTCTATATTATTACCGCGAGACCCACCTCTCATAAACCTTACATTTGTAAAAAAATAAATGAACTGACCGCTTTTTATTATGATGGATTGGGTGGGTTTAAACGGAACAATGTATATTGCTTAGGGGTGGAAACCTTTGATGAAATGCGAAATAGACCGCATGTTGCTACCTTAAGACACATTAAATTAACTGAAATTCAAGGCATTCATCAATCTGAATTATCGTATCTTCCGAAAACACAAGTATTGTTTATTGATGATGAGTTACACAATCTAGACCCAGTAAAACAAGCAGGTTATGCAACATTATTGGCAAAGGGTGAGGGAAACGTTGAGCATTTAAGCACGGTTCTTGATTTTATGCATGCAACCATAGAGCTCCCCTTTCTTCACAATTTAGGTAACTATTCTATATTGGGTAAGGTGGATCATTTATTAACTATCCCATTAAATCCAACAGAATATATCGAACCCGCTATTGAGGCAGAATTTCAAGGACAATATTGGCGTAAACGGATGCTGCCGGATTTTTCAGCATTGGCGCAGCAAAGTTTAGAAGCGCCAGCACAAAAAGCTATAATAGATGCTAAATTACAAGTCCTGTCGTACTCGCAATCTATTTTTTTTACCAGTAATGTAAAAAAAATATCTGAACACTTACTAAAAAATTCGCTTGAAACCTTCCATTCATTAGAGGTTTTGGCCGCAAAAGATATTATTATTCTATTGGGTTCAGAAAGCAGACGTAAAGCACGCCCATTGCTCCAAGCACTTCAGCAATATTCACATCTTAGTGTTGCAGTCATTACAATGCCAGCTGATTCGGGTGTTGATACACAGCCATTGGGTCATCTACAAACATTATTAGGTGCTAACAATCGCTTGAATCAATTGCTTTGTTTTCGTGAAGGATTGCAAGAATTTCTTCATCCCATTATCAGGAAAAAAAGATTGATTACCTGTTTAGCGATTGAAAATGGCATTGGTGTGCTCCCTGTTGAACCCATTGGAGAGAATGGCAGGCTACAAACAGCAATCGAGCCTTTATTATCCGATGATGGAAAAACCTATTGTTTTTATGATCAAGCCCATCTACTTTTTTCTTTAAATGGGCGAACCCATTATCAAGTCAGCCAGCCCATGAAAATTGGCTATACCTTCTTGGATAAAAATAAAGAAGCGCTCATGATGCTATTAGAAAATAAGCCCGCATATTATGATCTTCAAAAGAAATTTTCTCATGAGATGATTCGGCGGTTAAAGGATCCATTGATAGGAAGCCCTTTTCCTATCTGTCCGGATGGATCAAAAACCAAGACCAGCGATGATTGTATTCAAGTTGTTTTGCAACAGTGGTTGCATGATTTTTTTTCTGAAAAGATATCAATGAATCAGTTGAAAGCTGAATTTTCTTTTTTCAAACGATATGAAGAGCGTTATATAGAGGATAATCGGATGACTAGTGCAACGATCCAACAAGCTTATGACAAACGATTTGGATTGGTTCTGTGTCACTAAAGTGCTAAAGCTCAGGTACCCATGAGATGCGGTTTTTTAAATGGAGATCAGTTCATGAAAAAAGAGTCGATCATTTTTACGCTCTTTGGTGGTGATGAGTTGGCCCACCTTCTTGACTAAGGTTCACTATGTCGTAATATTTTAGGGACAATGCATGGAAACCAGCCAGTTGGAAAAATTATTTAATCCACACTCGATTGCAGTCATTGGCGCCAGTGACAAACCATTATCTGTAGGCGCCAATGTATTGAGTAATTTATTAGGTGGAAATTTTTCCGGTAATATTTTTCCTGTGAATCCTAAACATACAGTCATTCAAGGTATACGCTGTTTTGCTTCAGTTAAGGATATCAATCAGCCTGTTGACCTTGCCATCATTGTCGTCCCTGCGGCAAAGGTTGCTGAAATACTTACAGCTTGTGGGGAAAAAAATATACGACAAGCGATTATTCTTTCAGCAGGATTTGGTGAAGGAAAAGAGGATGGCCTTCGATTAGAGCAAAAAATTGTTGATATCGCGCATCAATATAACATTCGCTTTATTGGTCCTAATTGTTTGGGCATCATGCGCCCCTCTATCGGTTTGAATGCAACATTTGAAAAAAGTCCTGTTTTGACAGGTAATCTGGCATTTGTTTCACAATCCGGGGCATTGGTCGCTGCAATTTTGGATTGGGCTATTGAGGAGCAAATTGGATTTTCCACACTGCTATCATTAGGGAATTGTGCAGATTTGGATTTTGGTGACATTCTTGAATATTTAGCACTAGATAATAAAACAGATTGTATTTTGCTTTATATTGAAGGGATACGTGAAGCCCGTCGATTTATGAGTGGGCTTCGAGCCGCATCGCGTTTAAAACCCATTATTGTTATTAAAGCAGGGCGTAACTCACAAGGTTCACGAGCGGCAATCTCTCATACCGGCGCGATGATTGGCGATGACGATGTTTTTGATGCAGCCTTACGCAGGGCAGGTGTACTCAGGGTCATGAGTATCAGTGACCTCTTTTTGGCAGCAAAAGTATTTTCAAGTGGTCGACGGACCGAGGGTCTGCGATTAACCATTGTGTCAAATGGCGGCGGTGCAGGCGTCATGGCAGCAGATTTTGCTGCAGATTTAAAGATCTCTCTTCCTGAGCTAACGGAAAAAACAGTTTTAGATCTGAATGCCATCTTGCCGCAACATGGCTTTTACCATAATCCCATTGATATTTTAGGTGATGCAACGCCAGAGCGATATGCCAATGTGATTGCAGCCTGTTTAAAAAATGAAAATTTTGATGCGTTGCTTATTATTCTCATACCCCTTGCGATGTCTCAACCGCTAAAGCTTGCAAAATTGATTGTGGCGGTTAGCAAACAAATAGATAAGCCTGTCTTGGTTTGTTGGATGGGACAAAAGCAAGTAAAATCCTCATGGAAATTATTTGCAAAGCATAAAATTCCTTGTTTTAGCACGCCAGAAACAGCCATTAAAGCATTTTCCTATTTGAGTAGTTATTATTATAACCAACAATTGTTATTGGACATTCCAGAACCCATATCCCTTAGTCAAGTGGATGTTATAGGGGCTAAACTTATTATAGAAAGTGTTGCAGCTGAGGGTCGATCGGTATTAACTGCAATCGAATCAAAGGCAATTCTTAATGCTTTTGGCATCATCAGCACAGAAACCGTGAGCGCACAGACCGCAGTTGAAGCATTAATTGCTGCAGAAGCAATTGGTTTTCCTGTTGTTATGAAAATTAATTCCCCTGATATTTCCCATAAACAAGATGTTGGCGGTGTGCAGCTTAATATTACAAATGCAGAGGCTGTTTATTATTTTTTTAATCAATTAACGGAAAATGCTAAGAAAATACAACCCACTGCAAAAATTCTAGGGGTAACCATTGAACGAATGTATAAAACCCCCAATGATCGAGAGTTGATGATTGGGGTATTAAAAGATCCCATCTTTGGCCCAGTCATTAATTTTGGAGCAGGCGGAAGTCTGGTTGAAGTCATGCAAGACCGAGCGCTTGTTTTACCGCCTTTAAATCAGTATCTGGCTAAAAACTTAATTGATCGCACTCATATTGCACGTTTACTTGGAGATTTCCGCAATAAACCGGCTGTCAATATTCAGAGCATACAAAATTTGCTATTGCGTGTTTCTGAAATGGTCTGTGTGTTACCCCAAATCCAAGAAATGGATATTAACCCCTTGATTGCTAATGATAAGGAATTGATTGCTGTTGATGCTCGCATCGTTATTAATTTAGGGGTAGAAGCCAAATTATACGAGCACATGGCTATTCATCCCTAATCCAATGCTGTTCAAGAAAATGGCGTTATTTGGATGGACGGTTAGTCTATACCGTGCAATGATGCGTAGGTATCCATTTTGACGTATGTGCTTCATTTTTAAAATGGGTGAGATAACTCAAATCATAATGCAAGCCTATAATCAATTGGTCAGCGGAGAATAATGAAAACACAACATAAATGGATGACTATCACATATCCTTGGATTATTTGGACCATCGCTGCTGGATTTTTCTTTTATAAATACTTAATTCAGGTTTCTCCCAGTGTGATGACGGGAGATTTAATGAAGGCTTTTCATGTCAATGGCACAGGTCTTGGCAATCTTTCAGCATTCTATTTCTATGCGTATTTGTTAATGCAAATTCCTGTAGGCATCATACTGGATAAATATAGTCCTAGAATCATGACAAGCAGCGCTATCTTTGTTTGTAGCATCAGCACCTTTATTTTTTCTCAAACCAATACGCTTTGGTTGGCCTGTATGAGTCGCGCACTGATGGGGGCAGGGGCAGCTTTTGCGGCAGTATCTTGTTTCAAACTGGCCTCTCAGTGGTTTGGTCCAAAACGATTTGCTCTGGTTTCTGGAATGTTTATGACGGCTGCGATGCTCGGTGCTATTGGCGGACAACTGCCATTATCCATTTTAGTTCAACAGGTGGGCTGGCGAGCAGCACTTGAAATGGTTAGTTTAATCGGTATTGTTTTAGGGGTTATTTATGTGGCTATTGTTCGGGACAAGCCCATAGAGCCAATGCATGCTAAGATAAGCAATCAAAAAGTAAGTCATACATTGAAAAGTATTCTAACGAATCAACAAGCGAGGTTTTTGTCGTTATACAGTGGTCTTGCATTTGCCCCTGTTTCTGTATTTGGAGGCTTATGGGGTGTGCCCTTTTTAGAAACCGCTTATCACTTAACAAGAGCCGATGCAGCCCTTAGTGTCTCGTGCATTTTCATAGGATTTGCCGTAGGCGCGCCTTTATTGGGATGGTTATCTGATTTAATGGGTCGAAGAAAACCGATCTTATATATCGGTACGCTGATCGCATGGTTCTGTTTGTCCGTGGTGATTTACAGCACCCATCAATCTTTAGAAAACATCATGGTGCTTTTATTTTTATATGGATTTGGTGCAAGTGGTTTTTTTACAAGTTTTGCAATGATTCGTGAAGTGTTTCCCATCGTACTGGCAGCCACTGTGCTTGGGATTATGAATACGTTTAACTCAATTTGTGAAGCATTGTATGAGCCCTTGGTGGGTGCGTTTTTAGATTGGACCTGGGGTGGGGAAGTTTGGCAGGGGATCCATCGATTTTCATTGCATGGTTACCATTTATCATTACTGATTTTGCCAGTTTCCATGATGTTGGCATTCATCACCTTATTTTTTATTAATGAAACCCATTGTCGTACTAAAGAAGAGCGGGAGTTAATATAAAAACGCTATTAATGGTTTTCTCATAATAATCTGGAGTTTGGACAAACCACGATCTAATACGAGCCCGTGAGCGTGGGCGAGCCCGAGCCCGCCCGAACCCGGTCAATCTGACTTTTTATCCAATTTGTCTGATTATGCGATCATTTTCTCTGTTATAGTTGTATTTTTCGATTTTTTAA
>CANJHO010000147.1 GCA_947474165.1 Legionellaceae bacterium | reverse complement strand
GTTTCACTCGCAATGACGGAATTGCAAAAAATGGCTAAAGTCGAGCCAAGGTTATGGATAAATTTTTGTTTACTCTATCAAACGGCATATACGTCATCCTGAACGCAGTGAAGGATCTCCTGAGTATGGCTCGGATAGGGTCAATTGGAGATCCTTCGCTACGCTCAGGATGACGTACCTGGGGAGTTACAAAAATACTGCGGTGTGGAATGTCGGCGCTATCTGTTAAAAATGAAAGGATCACTAAGGTCATGCTCTAAACGCTCGCTTGGCAAGTTAAAGTTCGGAATAAAAAAATTGATCGTTGTTGTTAAATCTGTTATTCTGATCAACCTTTTCAAACCCTTGCCTTACCATGAGTTCTATTCAGGAAGGCTTTAATCCACAAGGAGATTTAATGAGACATTACGAAGTTGTGTTTCTTGTGCACCCCGATCAAAGCGAGCAAGTGCCTGCGATGGTTGAGCGTTACGAAGGCATTATTAGCAAACATGAAGGTGTTGTTCATCGCAAAGAAGATTGGGGTCGTAGACAATTGTCTTATGAAATCAATGATGTGCACAAAGCCCATTACATGCTACTGAACATTGAATGTAATCAGGCTGCTCTTGATGAGTTGAAAACCGCATTTAAATTCAATGACGCTATCATCAGAAATTTAATTATTTGTCAGCCACATTCAATTACCAATGAATCTGTGATGATGAAGAAAGAAAAAGAAACTCGAGCAGCTTAACGGAGAGCATTAATGTCAGTCTATTTTCGTCGTAAAAAAATGTGTCGATTTAATTCAGAAGGTGCTGGTGAAATCGATTATAAAGATGTAAACATGTTAAAAAATTACATTTCAGAAACAGGCAAAATCGTTCCCAGCCGTATCACTGGAATTCAGGCTCGTCATCAACGCCAAATTGCTAAAGCCATCAAACACGCAAGATTTTTAGGTTTGTTGCCTTATTGCGATAGTCATCGATAACAATGTCTTGGCTAAATGGGTTTATCCGTAATCAGAGTCAATCCCTGCTAGAAAATAAGCGGCATGCTATGTTGCAAGCCATGATTTTAGCATTGTTACCCTATACAGCATGGTTATCTGTAACTGTCGTTGCCTTGGTAACCTTGCGAAAAGGTTGGCGTGATGGGGCTTTATTGCTCGCTCTTGCAATGATGGCTTATCTTGCCCTTGCCCTTTATTCAACAACGCCAATCATGGCCTTGCTGAATACATTGCTTGTGTTTGTTCCCACTTATTTGGCGGCATGCACTTTGCGATCGACGGCGAGCTGGCGTGCTGTGGCGGGTGTTTATTTTCTTCAGGTTACGGTGATTGTTTTGTTATTACAGTGGTTGATGCCGGAGTTTATTGTGGCACAATTTCTGTTTTTGCAGGCAGCACTTAGTGAGATACAAGGTGAAAAAGCATTATTGGCACTTATCAATAATAAAGCTGGATTTAATCAAACAGTGATTGCCAGTTATCTTCTTGGTTTGCAAGCAGTTGGTGTTGTCTTTTCAGCAGCTTTATCATTAATGCTAGCCCGTTCGATCCAATCGAAACTTTTCTATCCTGGTGAATTTAAGCGTGAAATGCTGGCTTTTCGTGGTGACAGGATGGCGTTTTTTCTGATGCTTTGCGTGTTTATTTTAGCAAACCAACAGAATATAACGGCCATCACCGTGTTACCGGTTCTGGTGTTTTATTTCTTGTTAACGGGTTTAAGTTTAAGTTTCAATGTATTAGCAAAGCAACGACCACTGAGTTCTATGCTTATATTGATAGCATCACTGTTGGTACTGCCATTTATCATGTTACCTGTTTATGTTATTTTTGGATCATTAGATAGTTTATTTAATTTGAGGTTATACCTGCCTTCTGATGCAGGTAAAACAATATAAGGGGTTAGTCAGATGCAAGTGATTTTAATGGAAAAAGTAAGAAACCTAGGTAATTTAGGTGATAAAGTTAATGTGAAGTCAGGATATGGCCGCAATTTTCTTATTCCACAAAATAAAGCTGTATTTGCTACGGATAAGAACATTGAGCAATTCAATGAACGTCGTGCAGAATTAGAGAAAAAAGCAAAAGCGACCCTTTCCAGTGCAGAGCAGCGAGCCGCAAAACTGAACGATGTCACCGTCATCATTTCAGCACAGGCAAGTGATGAGGGCAAGCTATATGGTTCAGTTGGACCCAATGAGGTCGTTGAGGCATTGATAGCCAAGGACATTGAAATTTGTAAGCGTGAAATTGTGATGCCTGAAGGTCCACTTCATTCAATTGGTCAATATGTCATTGAAGTTCATGTACACAGTGATGTCATTGCTAATTTACAAGTTGAAATTATCGCTGCAAAATAGAAAGAGAGCTTTCTATTCAATCGAAATATACCGCGCGCGGTATAGCATTAACAGCGATTCGTGCCTTAATCTAACAGTCAATAGAAAAAGGCGTCATGGAAAAAAATATTTCGCCATGACGCTTTTATGCACGCTGAACTATTCGTTTGAAGCGAGGAAGCAGAAAACTTTGGTAGTTCATAAAGCTCCGCTCCTTTTCTTGATGGTCGCGGATCAGATTATCTGCTTATCCAGCAGCTCCCGCCATTAAAGAATCTATAGCAAAATAGAGGGTTTTAGGTGCTTTCAAAAAAAGATTTCGTAAACTATGCACAATAGTTCAGTGAGAATGCCTTCTCCCAACATTGGGAAAAGGCGTTCTTACGTTTCATCGGTGTGATGTTGAGTGATCAATGGGTTCTATCAGAAAACATTTGTCTGCAGATGGATTGCATAAACGTGAAGTTCTTTGGTTTAAAAATGGAATTTAGGTGATGTCAAAAGCTCATGTGATTGAATTTAAAATATTCCTGTGTTTTTTATGCGGGCATACGATTTAAGCGGGAACTGTTGCTTATCTGCCTAAATGGTAAAATGTGTTTTTTACCCGCGATTAATTATCTTTCCATTTAATATTACAGCCCATACTTGGCTTTTGAAGCGCAGGTACAGGCTTATTAGCAAGGATACAGTTCAGCGCCATCCGTATTGAGTTGCCACTGACTTTAATATGATTGCCTGGTCTAGCGTCATCTAATTGCCCGCGGTAACAGAGCAGCATATTTTTTTCAAATACAAAAAAATCAGGCGTGCAAGCTGCTTGGTAGGCTTTAGCTACTTCTTGTGTTTCATCAAATAAATAAGGAAAAGGATAGGCTTGTTGAAGGGCTACTAATTTCATATTCTCAGGGGAGTCGTCCGGATAACTTTCTATATTATTCGAGTTAATGGCTATAAAACGGACGCCCTTGCTCATGTATTCATTCGCAAGGCGGGTTAATTCAGTATTGATATGTTTAACATACGGACAGTGGTTGCAAATAAATATAATCACGGTGGCTAGTTTATTTTTTTCATCAGTTAAACTAACGGTTTTACCACTTAAAGGCTCTATCAGCGAAAACTGTGGTGCTGAGGTGCCAAGTGGCAACATGGATGATGATGTTTTAGCCATAAAAATCTCCGAAAAACCAATTCATATAAAAATCAGGTGAAACGCTGCAATAAGAGCAAAAACCAGATTCAGTGTGGCCCATAATAGTGCAATACGCTGGCCCTCGTAAACTTGGTGAATTGCAAAAACAGCAACAGCCAAGCTTCCAAAAAAGAAAACCCATTGATTTTCATAAGCAAAACCGATCGATAATAAAGCGATACCCGAAATACCAATTAATCTAAAAATGTTTTCTAAACGCCCACTTAATACATAATAAATTAATAATTGAGTACAGAGTAAAATAGGCAGGACAAATTGCAGTACCGGCCCAATGCCCAGTAAAATCCCACCGTGTCCGCACATAAGAATCAGTTCAAGTGCTACAAAATAAGTTAGCTTAAAGTACATTGCTGTGCTCATCAGCAACGCTGATCCAAGGACATAGTATAATTGGGCTGCAGTATGGGTTAAACCCAATAGAATAATGAAGGCGCCTGCGACGCCTAAAGATAGAAATATTATATCTTGAACACTTTTCTTCACAAGATCACCAATGTAGGAAAATTCCTTTGGCGGTGGCGTCTTTAATAACCAGCCTCTGCTCTTTGTTGGTTGAAACCCAGTAGTTTCCCATGTTGCTTAAAGCAAATTTAACACGAGGGTATTGGCAAATATCCAAGACATCACTGCAATTTAATGAGATGGTATTTTCTCCATCTTGTGTATAGCATTTAAAATGAAGATCCATCACATCGGATGCGAAGGCTGACCAGCTGGATGGATCTAACTTGCTGTGCAATTTCGGGCTCATAAAAACATCTTTTGTTTCATGACGTTCTATTTCAATGGATTGATTAGAGTGGTTTTGAAGGAGGTAAAACTTTTGATCGCCATCTGCATTTAAAACCAAATCATTGTCATTATAAGCGAACCCCTTCACTTCACATCCTCGGGGAATGGGGGCTGATAGGGCGGTTGTGGCTAAAAAGGTGGTTAAGGTAAAAGCAATGATTCTTTGGGTGTTCACTAACATAATAAAGTCCAATAAAGTGTTTAGGCGCGCGCAGTATAATTTATATTATAATAAAGTCTACCACAGTAACTTGGCGTTTGGGAAAACCACCTGCAGAAAGTCACCTGTGGTTTTATTCAATGTTAACAGCCGCTATTCTCTGTGTGCAATAATTTTAGCCATGATCATCGGAGAGTAAGTTCGATACATACTTAATATTAAATACATCACCACATAACCAAGAGAGATACTTAAGCAAAAAGGATCACTTTTTGGATAGTGCCACAACAGCAGGACCGAGCTAACACCATAAACTAATGAACAAGCATGCATCAAAATTTTTAAGCGTTTTGACTGCGTCAGGTAATCAAGCCGAGAAGGGTAAACATATTTGATCGGTACAAAAATAAGCACGCAAAGCACGGTTAAGATGATGGCATTGGTTGTCATGCTGGTGTTAAAAATAAATAAATAAAATACCGCGAAATTCCAATAACAGGGAAACCCTTTGAAAAAATGATCAGGGGTTTTAGCATCAGCCTGACAAAATTGATAGGATGAGGTCAACGTAATGGCAATAACAATCCAAATAGCAAAACCTGAAGGCAGCATATCGGGTTTTACGAGCAAGAAAAAGCACGGGGTGACCACATAATTTAAATAATCAATGATATTGTCAAGCAAGGCCCCATCAATGGCGGGTAGAACGGTTTTCACATGCACTAATCTCGCCAATGAGCCATCCAGTGCGTCGATGACGACCGTGATGCTCATGAGCCATAGGGCATGCAAGTATTGATGCTGATAAATTTTAACAAGCGTTAGTAGTCCTACAAAGGTACCACTGGCGGTAAATGCATGGACCGCCCAAGCTAAAAAATATTGTTTAAGCTTGATGCGGTTATTTTTATTAATCATTCGATATCCTACTGAAATTGAAAAATGATGCTACTGTTTAAAATATACCGCATGCAGTATCGATGAAAAATAGTAACAACAATCAAAAGCTAGGTGCAAGAATTGTAACGCAGTAATCACCAACAAATGACTGTTATTTTAATTTATTATAAATAATTTAGAAAAAACAGGTTTATTTAAAGCATTAATCCAATAAATGATTAAAAAATATGCAGTCTGTTATTTCTGACTTGTTCCTATGCCAATCTTTTGATTTTCCTTAGAGACCTTTTGACTGGAGTTTGAACAAACCACGATCTAATACGAGCCCGTGAGCGTGGGCGAGCCTTATCATTACCCACATTCCACCAAGTCCTAATCAGCCACGGCGTGTCGGGGGCCTGTCATGGTGGTCTTCGTTTTACATGCTCGCAAGCTCCGCGTGAAAAACAAAGACCACC
>CANJHO010000146.1 GCA_947474165.1 Legionellaceae bacterium | reverse complement strand
TAGATTGCGTTTAGATTTAGGTTTTGTAAGCTCTAAAAAAGCGCAGGACTAGCACCGCTAATCTGAGCATTTTTTAGAGTTTACAAAACCTAAAGATGAATGCAAGATAAGATGCTACCTGTCAAAACTAAATGGAAACGGTACTAGTAGATGACTTTATCATTACTGTGTATTGCTTGGTAGATAATGAGTTAAAAAAAAATCACAATAGATAGACGGAGGTGGTCGCGCACAACGCCGTTGGCCTGATCGCTCAGCGGTAGTTGGGGTAAATAGTGTGATTTTTTGTCAAAGCGACTAATTAATGAATATCAAACCAATTAATGACATATCATTGCAATAAAAAATTACTAATGATAAAATAAAAATACAACATATCATCACTGAAGCCATTAAATGACTGACGCTGCCTTTTATCATGACATCGCTGTCTTACCTTCTCAGGTAATTGGTCTTCTATTCTCTATCCTTATTGTGGTCATCCTCTACGAGTATTTCGCCTGGTAGGAATTGCATCTGCGCCTTTCCAGGCGCTGATCTCTGTCAGATGAACTTACTAATCATTTCAATTCATTGATATTTGAGGATACGATCATGAAAAATACAACTGAACAAACAACACCATCATGGGTTAAGGCAGCCGAATCCCCTTGGGTACAAGGCCCCGTTCTGGGTGCGGGTGTTATGGCTCTAGCCACGCCCTTCTTAAAGTGGACAAACCATGCGTATAAAGGTGAAAAAATGCCGCGTGGTCATTACTTTTCGGGCGCAGGAACTTATGCTTTATCCGCAGCTCCTGGGTATGCAACCACCTTTGCTTTTAAAGCCTTACTGAACAAGAAAGCAGAAGAGACCTCCGAGAGATATGAGTTATTCAGCTCATTTGCTGCTGGCAGTCTTTCTGGGTTGGTATGTACACCGTTTGAGGCTTTGGCGCAAAATAAACAATTGACTCATAGCTTATCATCTAAAGAGACAGCGCAACAAATGCGCACGCACCATGGCTATAGTTCCTTTGTTCGTGGAGCGACCAGCGTCATGATGAGAGAAGGGCTATGGTCAACTGTTTATATGACAGCAATACCCATGATGTCCACATCGTTACAGAAACATGGCGTTGAAAAACAATGCGCAGAACCTCTGGCGATGTTGACGGTAGCAGGTGCTTATGGTTTATTTAGTTCACCAATAAATCAACTGCGCTATAGAAAACAGGCAGGACTAACAGCACCAACGCCCAACAAAAGCTATCTGGAGCATGCCAAAGATATCTATAATCAAGATCCCAAGGCCAGTAACACCGCACGAGTGGGCTTTTTCTTTAAAGCAGGTTTCCCTCGGGTTGTTACGACCACTTTGGCTGCCGGTTTAATGGTGAAAGGTACGGAGTGCTATCATCAAACCGTTGATCATTTCAAAGCGTAATTTGTTAATCTTCCTTTTTGATGAACCTTTAGCTTCTCATTTTTGAGGAGCTAGGATCGTCAAAATAGTCTATAGTGAACCCCATCGATGAGACAGGAGCCTATCTTAAAACAAATTTTTTCCAGGCAGCAGACTGATAAATTTCTAATAATACCCAGTCATTTTCGTGCCACTTAAACGTCCAGAATTCTCGAAAATCACTTTCTTTAGAGTCCATGATTACACCATGGTTTAATGTTTGATCATCTGCCCATGCATCAATACAAACGGTAAAAAAATCACCCTCATGATCGATATCATCACATGCATCCATGATTCGAATTTTCCTGATTACAAGGCCTAACATTATATTTTTTTTATATTGTGAGATTTGTAATTTTATTTGTGCATGCCAGGAAGGATAAAGCATCGGATGAAGTAATTTTTTCATGGTTAATAAATCTTGTTTACCCCATGCCTGCTGTAATTCAAAAAAACGCTGTTTTGCCTTCTCTAATAATTTTTCCTCAGCCCATTTTGGCTCAGTCTTCATTCTTTCTATCAGTACCCGTTGAACACTCGCCTGTTTAGAATTTAATCTTGAATTGACATACCATTTGTAGGTCATAATAAAAGGTTGTAAAAGAATGATAACAATAATCCAAAAAATGCCATCTTTCCCACCACCATGACCACCACCACCGCCCCCACCGCCACCACCTGCACGAGCGAAGCAATCCATGGAAAGCATCATGATAGGCAAAGCATAGCGCAATAATTTATTAATTGGGTATAGAGCTCCTTTGATAAGAAGGGCATACTTTTTTAGCATCATTTTAGCCTTTAATTTAATAATCAGGTGAATTATAACGCAGCTTATGACCGCGCGCAGTATATTTACCCTGTCACCATCCAAGTTTGCTTTATTTAAATGCCGAGAGGCATATGATTTTATTGCGTTCATTATTTGTTCTGGCCGTAATATGGTGTGAATAACGCAGTGATGAAAAAACCTTGGGGTCGAAAAACCTTGGGGTCGCGTCTTGCTTTTAAACCTTGGGGTCGCGTCTTGCTTTTTGCCCTAGTATTACCATCGCAAAATAGAAAAGGCAAAAGCCAAGACGCGACCCCATGTGTGCATGTGTGCATGCGACCCCATGTGTGCATGACTTAAATCCATCAAACGTTTACGTCATCAAAAGGCTTGAGACTCCGTCCTTCTTGACTGTTGTGTCAGGCAGTGCTGGGCGTGTTTACATCAATTAAAATGTCTGTAAGTATTCACCACGTTCACCGAAATCCATATTTGCCACAGGTTGAGCGAAAAGCATTCTAAAAGGGCTGTCCCTGCGAAGGTAGGGATGCTCACATAGCCATCTATGCTGCGCTTTTTTAGAATTCTTTTCGCTCAACCTGCGCTCAAATCCGACATTTACCCAGGATTTTGAAATCATGGTGAATAGATACAAATGTCCAACCTAAATGTTGTATGGGACGCTGCATATTGGCGGTATTTCTCGTTCAAGTTTAAATCCCATAAGCAAATATCTTTCAAGCGTAACCTCCATAATTGGACTTATAATGATCCCAACAATTTAGATCAACAAAATCTTCTGTATCCAATATTCAATTGCATATAAAGGAATCTCTTGCAAATGATCCTGTTTAGCAAATTGGCCTTCAGAGATCTTTAAAGCAATTTTAGTCTTGGGGTGTGTTTCAAAATATACTTTTAAGCTTTTCATGCCACCTTTTAACCGGGCTTTGACTTCAACAGGCACCACTTGTTTGTTTTTTATAGTTATAAAGTCAACTTCTGCATTTCCAGTCTTAGTTTCATTTTGCCAGTAATACAATTGCATAGATTTATTCTCATCTCCGTACGCTATGAATTCTTGGGCAACGAGTTGCTCAGCCATATAACCTAAGTAGTTTATTTCCATAGGTTGAGTAACCCATTGGGCTAAATCTAACCCTAGCATTCTTTGGGCAATACCAATATCGAACATAAAGAGCTTGAATTTTTTTATATCTATTTCAGCGCCAAGAGGGTAGTTTTGAGCCGATGTATGAAAACATGGATAGGTAATACCTGCTTTAATAAGCAAGCTCAGGGCTTGTTTTATGGGATATGTTTTTGATTCTTGATCGACGTGTTGATAGATAAATTTGGTACCTAATTGTTTGGGGACAGATAAAAATACTTTGTTAACTGCTTCAATATGGTGGTGTTTAGCGTATTTTAGAAAATCATCTTGGTAATTCTCAATAATCCTATCTTGTAGTCGCTGGCAAATACGTATATCTTTAAATTCCGTCCAGGCTTGAACAACAGCGGGCATCCCTCCTAACCACATATAATGGCGCAATTGCTCCAGGAGTAATTGATGCGTTGCACCATCGATTTCTCCTTTTAATATAAACTCGCGAAAATGATCGTATCCCACAGCTGTTAAAAACTCCATAAAGGATAAGGGATATAGGTACAGATATTCGACTCTACCAACGGCCATGCCTATTTTTTCTAAGGTAAACTCAATGAGTGAACCAGCTGCTACTACATGTAATTCTGGATAGTCCTCTTTGAAATAACGCAAATATTTCAATGCAATGGGACACTCCTGAATTTCATCGAGGAATAACAAAGTTTTTCCTGGAATAATGGGTTTACCGGTATAGACGTTTAATTTTTTTACAAATTCTGCAATATCAATATGTTCGGTAAATAAAGCACTAGCGCGCTTGTCTTTTTCGAAATTAATTTCAATGAAATATTCAAATTCTTGACCAAAAGCTTGCACCAGCCAAGATTTTCCAACTTGTCTGGCTCCACGCAGTAGTAAAGGGGCACGAATTGGGTCGTGACGCCATTGTCTTAAGTAATTGATTTTTTCTCGTTTCATATGGTTATTTTAGAAAATAATTGGGGATTAATCAATTATAATTAGAAAATTATTGGGGGTAAATAAGATGGAATTAGAAAATAACCAGGGATAAATAGCGGTATTTTAGAAAAACAATTACAAGAGAATGACAATGTGGGTTGGTTTATAATTTCACAGAATCTTTTAATATTCGGGCTGGATAATTTGTAAGTATTCACCACGCCCATCGAAAAGTGGTGCTTTCCAGAACATTGGGCGAGATAAAATAGCTAATGACATAAAGAAAAAAATAAATGCTGCTGGCTATCATGCGCACATGGGATCACGTCTTGCCTTTTCTATGTTGCGATGGTAATACTAGGGAAAAAAGCAAGACGCGCCCCTAAGGTTCTCTCGTCTACGCGAGCATCACAATGGAATGGAGTCTCCATGCGTAATAATTTGTTGTATTTTTCCGTTTTTTTAGTGGCCTTAACTATTCCGTTTTCTTTATTTGCAAAGTCAGATTTTAATGGTTTCTATGTGGGAGGTGCGGTAGGTGGTTCTTTTTTAACCGCCCAACAACAAACTGCTTCTCAAATTATTGTAGATTTCCCTGTGGATACGTTAGGTAATCGTGTGAGAACAACTGTGCCTAATAGTCTAGTAGCAAATTTAAACGATAGTTCCACGATAGGAACCTTGTTTGCTGGGTATGGTTTAAATATCAATCAGTTATATGTCGGTGCCGAAGCATTTTTTGCTTTTTCAAATTATAAATCTAACAATGTTGGAAATTCTGTTACAGAACAATTCCTCCAATTGAATAATCAAACGTATCATATTAATAATAATTGGGAAATAAATAGCACCCTTAATAATCAATATGGTCTTGATATACGTCCCGGTATTTTAATTAAACCAGAAATGCTCGTGTATGGACGCGTCGGATTTGCACGAACAAAGGTAAGTTTATCCAGTAATTTGCAAGGCACGACGGTATACATAGCATCTGGGAGTAAAAGTGATAATGACTTTACCTTATTATCAACAATAAACACGTACAAAACTGGTCTGCATGTAGGAGGAGGGTTTGAATATCACTTGAACGCTAAATACGCCATTAGATTAGATTACACTCATGCAACATATAGCAATATTAATACCACTGGCACCCTAACCAAGCCAATTACTTCGAGTGTTGGTACTTTAGGATTCAGGCTCAATGAGGGCACATTGACGGCTACTAACACGGCAACTGTTCAATCGATGTCATGTAATGCTGTGGCTTTCGGTGTGAGCTATTATTTCGGATAATTGGTGGTGACGTAGGTTATGGATATTTAAGCACTCAAAATTCGCCAGTGCAAACCCTGCCAACGAATATTATACCACGAAGACTGGATAACCTAAGTTTTGGTTCAGTTAACGACCAATTAGGACATTTTGTTTGGGGTGTGCATGCTGGTTATGATTTTAAAATTTTAACCAAACTGTTAGCATTATAATATTCACTTGATCGAGTGATTGTTCATCTAAATTTAATTAAAAAAATAGAATTCTTTAAAAAATCATTCGATCAAGTGAAAATTATGATATATACTCAATTTATAGATAATAACAC
>CANJHO010000145.1 GCA_947474165.1 Legionellaceae bacterium | reverse complement strand
CTCTTTTGTTTTGACTGGTGGCATTGCAAATGCCATTAATTACATAAAAAAGGGAAATGTACTTTTCTTTGATAAAACAACAACTCAAGAAAAAGTATCCGAAGCTGAAAAGGCCATTATTGAATTTAAACCAAAATAAATTAATGTCATCCTAAGTGAATCCTTTGTTATGCACGTCAGGAACCCAAATCTGGACCGGCTTTAGACCTTTATGCCTTAAATTAGCACGATGCTTTTGAACGCGTGTTGCTATTGATGATTTCATAACGCCACCTAATAATGACTTAATACATTACATGTAACATTATAGTGCTTGGTTACATGTAACGCAAATATTAGAAATATTAGATAGATTGCACACGGTCACAACCCTAAATCGCAATCGGTGCCTTAATGGCTGCATGTGATTGATAATTAATAAAGGCAATATCATCAAAACAATAATCAAACAATGTCGCGGGTTTAGATGATAGCTGCAATTGAGGGAGTGGATAGGGGGTGCGCTCTAATTGGGTTTGGGCCTGCTCCACATGATTTAAGTATAAATGACAATCTCCCCCTGTCCAGATAAAATCGCCGACTTCAAGGTTACAACATTGTGCCACCATGTGGGTCAATAGCGCATAAGAGGCTATATTAAAAGGAACCCCTAAAAACACATCGGCCGAACGTTGATATAATTGGCATGATAGGCGTTGATTGGACACATAAAATTGAAATAAAGCGTGACAAGGCGCTAACGCCATTTGATCAAGTTCTGCCACATTCCAGGCGCTAACCAAGAGTCTACGAGAATCAGGGTTGACTTTGATTTGCTGCACAACCTCTGTGAGTTGATCGATGGTGCGACCATCACGCGTGGGCCAACTTCGCCATTGGCGCCCGTACACAGGACCCAGATCGCCATTTTTGTCAGCCCACTCATCCCAAATGGAGACGCCGCGTGCATTAAGATAGGCAATGTTCGTATCCCCCTGAAGAAACCATAATAATTCATGCACAATACTTTTCATGTGCAATTTTTTAGTGGTGACCATGGGGAATCCATCAGCCAAATTAAATCGCATCTGATAGGCAAATACAGAGAGCGTCCCAGTGCCTGTGCGATCGGTTTTGTTAACGCCGTGTTGTAAAATGTGCTCAATGAGCTTGAGATACGTTTTCATGTCGTTTTATCCACCATAAAATAAATCCCGCCAGTAACATCGGGATGGAGAGCAATTGTCCCATGGTTAACGAATTAAACGCCATGAATCCCATTTGCACATCGGGTTCGCGAAAACATTCAACCACCAATCGTGATATTGCATACCCCATCAAGAAAACCGCAGAAACACAGCCCGGAGGGCGGGGGCGCGCAGCATACCACCACACCAGAATAAATAACACCACGCCTTCCAAACCAAACTCATACAATTGAGAGGGATGCCGTGGTTGATTGTCCGCACTGGGGAACACCATCGCCCAAGGCACATTCGTGATGCGCCCCCATAATTCCCCATTAATAAAATTGCCCGCCCGTCCTGCAGCAAGGCCTAATGGCACCAGTGGCGCAAAAAAATCTGCCACCTCCCAAAACGGTTTTTTTATTTTGCGTGCAAACATCATGAGCGCGAGCATCACCCCCACGAGTCCCCCATGAAAGGACATCCCCCCCTCCCAAAGCTTGAAAACGATCCATGGTGTGCTTAAAAATTGTTCTGTGTTATAAAATATCATATAACCAAATCGACCGCCAATAATAACGCCCAGCGCTGAAAAGAAAATGAGGTCACTGATTTGTTCTGAGGTCCAATTCAACTGATAATGTTTCACTCGCCAGTGGGCTAGAGCCCATGCGGTAATAAACCCCAATAAATACATCAGGCCATACCAATGCACATGCAGCGGGCCAAGGGAAAAAGCCACGGGGTTGATTTGTGGAAAAGTTAACATAGGACTCCTCTTTTATGATTTTCCAGCACGGATCAAATTACCCAATCCTTCGTCTTCCAATGCTTTTTGTAAATGTAGCCGAATTTCAGCCGGATGTTCAAGTTCCAACACATCCGCTAGAATTTTACGGGCATTCGCGATGGATAAATTACGAATAACCCATTTAATGCGGGGTAAACTGGAAGAGTTCATGCTGAGGGTATCAAAGCCCATGGCCAATAATAAAATAACGGCCAAAGGGTCGCTCGCCATTTCACCACAAATACTCACCTCAACACCCGCTGCATGCCCTCCCTCGACAATTTTAAGGAGCGCACAAAGCATGGCGGGATGTAGCGCATCATAAATACCAGCAACCCGTGGATTATTACGGTCTACCGCAAGTAAATATTGCGTCAAATCATTACTGCCCACGGAAAGAAAATCAACGCGCTTTGCCAGTTCTCGGGCTTGGTATACCGCTGAAGGAACCTCGATCATGACGCCCAATTGTGGTTTAGGGATAACACACCCCTCCTCCAATAATTCACCATAGGCCTTGTTTACTAAATAAGCAGCTTCATCAACCTCACTCAGGGAAGTTATCATGGGTAACATGATCCTAAGGTTGTTCAATTCCTCATTGGCACGCATCATTGCCCGCACTTGCAATAAAAACACATCAGGATGATCAAGGGTCACTCGGATCCCCCGCCAGCCCAGGTAAGGATTGTCTTCTTTCACAGGAAAATACGGCAGAACTTTGTCCCCTCCAATATCCAGGGTGCGCATGGTCACTAAGCGAGGAGCAAAGGCTTTAAGAATTTGTCGATAAATAATCGTTTGCTCATCTTCTGAGGGAAAACGATCACGGCTCATAAAGGGGATTTCTGAGCGATACAGCCCTACGCCCTCAGCCCCCACACTCATTGATAAGCCCGCATCCATGGCAAGGCCTGTATTGACCTGTAGTGAGACACGGTAATTATCTGTGGTTTCTGCAGGTTTATCTCTGAGGCTCTCTAAACTTTCGTTAAGTTTGTCCTCTTCTTGAATTAATTGTTTATATTCCGTCAACAATACTTTGGATGGCGAAATAAATACATGGCCATAATAGCCATCCACAATCACCGCTCGGCGCGACAGGTGTTCTATTTTCAACCCACGAACACCCATGACTGCAGGCACGCCCAAGGCCCGTGCCAAAATTGCAACATGTGAATTGGTTGCACCCTTTGCAGAGACAACCCCCGCCAATTGACCCTCGGGAACTTCCGCAAGGGCTGCAGCCGTTACCTCATCACCAATCAAAATGGTTCGGCGAGGATAGACAATTTCTTCAGCTTGTTGGGAGGATTGCAATTCGGCAAGGACGCGTCGACCAATGTCGCGAAAATCGCTGGCGCGCTCTCGCAAATAATCATCTTTCATATTTTCAAACTGCAGAACATGTTTTTTGATAACACTGGCTAAAGCGGCTTGTGCACTCAACTGCTCAGTACGGATCTCTAAAATAACTTCAGCCCCTAAGCTGTCTTTATCAAGAATACGCAAATAAACATCAAATAGCGCATGCTCATCTTCATTAACAGTTGCTTTCATGCGCCGCCCTAAGCGATGCATATTCTCACGAGCGGTGTGAAGGGCTTCGTTAAATAGGGCAATCTCATTATCTATATTATCTGTGGTTTGTCGAGGAACCGCATCAATATCTGCGGGGGGGTAGACTAGAACAGCGGTCCCAATGGCAACACCCGGCACACTCCCGATGCCACTCAAAGCAATTTGAATGGCCTCTGGCGTGCTCGCGCCCATGGGACGAGGCTGCGTTAGTTGAGCCAACTCCCCTGTGGCCTCAGCTTGTGCAATAATGCCCCCCAGTTGGGCGGCGAGGGTGATTAAAAAAGCCTCGCTTTCATCATCAAAGCAACGCTCCTCTGCCTGTTGGACAGTCAATACACCATAAAGTTTGCGATGTTGGATGATGGGCACACCCAAAAAAGCATTGAGATGCTCCTCACCCAATAAGGGATTGTGGTGAAAATCCGGATGTGAAGGTGCCTTGATAATATTGATGGGCTCTTCGCGTCGACCGACCAAGCCGATTAAACCGCTGTCTAATGCAACACGCACCCTTGATTCAGCTTGCTTATTTAAGCCATCCGTCGCAATCAATACGTATTCAGCCAAACGATTGTCGATGAGATATACGGAAGCCGCATCGGCCATCAACGCCTTACGAACCCGTTGCACCAGGGTTGAAAGGGCCTCGGTTAGATGACTGGACGTGGTTACATCTTGTACGATTCGTTTTAGTATTTTTAACATCTAGCGCCCATGATGACCTCGTTTGCGGCGCAGACCCATGGGTGCTCGTCGTTTTTTGATAAAATGGGTTAGTTCTTTCAGGGCCTGCACATAAACTTGTTTTTTAAAAAAAATAACTTGCTCTTGGGGCTCAAAATAGTCTATCCAACGCCAGCTATCAAACTCAGGCGAATCAGAGAGATCCAGCCGAAGCTTTTGTTCACTGGAAACAAGCTTTAATAAAAACCATTTTTGTTTTTGACCGATAACCAGGGGATCGGTCCCGTAGCGCAAATATTGCTTAGGCAACCGATATTTGAGCCAGCGTTTGGTGACGCCCAAGACCTCAATATCCTCCCGGTCCAAACCAATTTCTTCTTGCAGTTCTCTATACATGGCCTCTAAGGCCGTTTCGCCAGCCATAAGCCCGCCCTGAGGAAATTGCCAGGCGTCGTGTCCCTGGCGCCTTCCCCAAAAAACGCGGCCAGCATCGTTGATTAAAACGATACCTACATTTAGCCGAAAACCGGCTCTATCAATAACCATGGTCGTACTACTTAGAATATCCCAATCATCCTTCGATTTTTCCACAAAATACAAGAGCTTGGCAATGAAAACCGCGTATAATCAGCATTTGTTTTCTGAGATAATCTAAATCATGGGTGGATTACGCGAAATGATGAAAAAAAACGTCCTTATTATTAACACCGGTGGCACCATCAGCAGTGTCAAAACGGCCCAGGGCTATAAACCAGTAGAGGGGTATGTAAGCTCGGCTCTGGCCAATATTCCCGCTTTATCACACCCTGACATGCCCCATTATACAATCAAGGAATACCAGCCTTTACTCGATTCTTCAAACATGACGGTGAATGAATGGAATATGCTGGCTGCAGATATCGCAAATGAATATGCGAATTTTGATGGGTTTGTCATTTTTCATGGCACCGATACCATGGCCTACACGGCCTCTGCTTTGTCATTTATGCTCGAAAACCTAGGCAAGCCGGTTGTCATTACCGGATCGCAAATCCCCTTATCTGAAGTGCGTAATGACGCAATTGAAAACATTATTACCTCATTGTGGTTGTGTGCACACCAACCCATCCGCGAAGTTTGTATTTATTTTAATCAACGCCTGTTGCGGGGCAATCGCGCCCAAAAAGTGAGTGCACAAGATTTTAATGCGTTTGATTCGCCGAACTTTCCGCACCTGGCAAGCATTGGGATTCGCATCGAACTTCATCAATCTTTATTATTGGCACCTACAAAAAAACCCTTCCATTTACAAACCATTCGTCCGCATTTCATTGCAAATTTTAGATTGTTTCCAGGGTTTGCCTCGGATGTGCTTGCCTTTATCTTACAACAGCCCTTGCGTGGGTTGGTACTAGAAACCTATGGGGCAGGAAATGCTCAAAATAATGACCCGCAATTTTTAAAATTATTAAAAGTCGCCTGTGACAACGGTGTTGTGATAGTCAACTGTAGCCAATGCCAGCATGGACAAGTGGAAATGAACCAATATGCGACAGGTTATACGCTAAAGCAAGCAGGCCTCATCAGCGGTTATGACATGACACCGGAGGCGGCCCACTGTAAACTTTTATATTTGCTGAGCAAATATGACGATGTTGAAAAAATAAAAGCGCTGATGGAAACGGGACTCTGTGGGGAGTTAAGTGCAGGGCTAAATCACGTGTGATCAAAATCAAACCATCTTCTTTAAGTCCAGGATCTTTTGATTGCTTTATAAATACGCTAGTACCGTTTCCATTTAGTTTTGACAGGTAGCGCTTAGATTGCGTTTAGATTTAGGTTTTGTAAGCTCTAAAAAAGCGCAGGACTAGCACCGCTAATCTGAGCATTTTTTAGAGTTTACAAAACCTAAAGATG
>CANJHO010000144.1 GCA_947474165.1 Legionellaceae bacterium | reverse complement strand
TTAATCGGCACAACGGTTCTCACCACATTATCTTGATGAGTCCAGTTGGTAAATGGCTTATTAAAGGTCTCTGCATTGGGAATCAAAACTTCCATATTATCCCATGAAGACACGCGCATCGATCGAATCCCAATATGAGCCACACGGCCTTCATATTCGCCCAAGGTAATCAAATCACCCTCGCGAACAGGCCGTTCAATCAATAACATGATGCCACCCACAATATTGCTCGCAAAATCACGCAAACCAAATCCCATCCCTACCGCTAACCCACCAAGCACCATGGACATTCCACTGAAATCCAATCCCAGGACCCTCAGTGTGATAAAAACACCCAGCAAAATAACAGCATATTGCGTGAAAACGGAAAGGCTATTGCGAATACCCACATCCCTGGCATGACGGTACATCCATCGGTAACTGAATTCACGCGTCCATTTGGAGATCCAAATAAAAATACACAGCAATAAGAGAAACTCAAGAATACTAAAGAGCGTGATGTGAGCCCCGGTGATGTCGATGAAACGATAATTTCCAAACCGATGCAAGTGACCCATCACAAACGTATCCGCATACCAGCCGAATAGTTGAAATAAAATAACAATACTCACTAAAATGAGTAAAACTCGTAATATTTTATCTAGGGGCTTCAAAATGACTTCTATCCATAACCAACCGTTTTGCAATGAAGAAATCATCCACTCCGATAACAACTCGAGTAAATCAAACACCAAACCACGAACTAAAATATAGGCGGTCATCATCAACAATAAATAGGCCTGATAACGGCTAAGCGTCCACGCCAAATTAATATAACCCACCAATCCAATGATCGCTGTGGTCAGTAAAATTAAAGGCAGCAACACGGTTAATAATGAAATCGCATTTTGAAAATACCGTTTTTTGGTAATGAGAATGGGTTGTAATAAATAAGGAATCACCTCTTTACTTTTCCAAACCACCCAAGAAACCGCCAATATAAACAACATGAACAAACGGCTAAATATATCTTGCAATAAAATAGGCAACGGGAGTTGTTGGCTAAACAACATCAAGGCCGTGGTCCAGCCCCCCACTATCATTAACCATTTCAAACGATAATATAAACGAACATCTTGGCCTGAGTAATCACTCACGCGCTCCAGCAATACAAGGCGTGCCACAAGAATCAAATTGCGAAACATCAACCAAACAAAAAATAAGTTAAGCAGCAATTGATAATTGATTAAGAGAATATTATTTAAAAAAAATGTCATCACAAGACAGCCCAGCAAAGCAATATGCGGGACATTTCGATACAGTAACACAAGAACACCATCATATAGATGCGCTGATAATCTTGAACGCTCTTTGTCTTGAATCGCGATTTGCAATAAACGGTTGAACA
This sequence comes from Legionellaceae bacterium, assembly GCA_947474165.1. GTDB lineage: Bacteria > Pseudomonadota > Gammaproteobacteria > Legionellales > Legionellaceae > CANJHO01. The sequence goes on along the minus strand of CANJHO010000144.1, from coordinate 4,744 downwards.
CCACAGCGGCCAGTAATATAAAAACCATACTTGCCCAATAAAAAACTTTTGACCACAGTTCTTGTCGTTGATAGTTCTCAACGACTTTTAAGGCCAAGGTGGTCAAATGATTATAAAATTTAACGGGAAGGAGTAATAATTGATTGCCGATGGATGGCCAACTGTCCATATGGTACTCAACTAAACTTTGCCGAACAGACAATTGTTTTTTTAATTGATGCTGTTTCTTATTAAGGTTCTCTTCTAATACTTTTTGCTGTGTTTTAATTTCTTGAAGCCGCAATGAGGCAGTTTTTTGAATCGCAAAAAATCGCTGCTTGAGCTCTGAATCTTGAACTAAAGATTGTTCGCTCTTGAGCATAGCAACCATGTTATTCAATGAAGGCACCATGGTCGACAATTGATTAATGCCACTTTTGTAGGTGTCTGTTACCGTTTGTAAAGTCTTAACATCTTGATTTCTAATCAATAAATACTCAACTTTAATCAGTTTTTTTTGCAACTCCAGTTCGGTTATTCGATATTGAATGAGGGCTATGGCTTGGTTATTCAACAGCAGACTTGCTTCCTTATTCAATCTGGAATTAAAGCTTTCATCCGATTTTTTCTGTTGTATCACTATATTTTTATGATAAAGATTACTATTGGCCGCCTCTAGGACATCGATTCGTTGACTTAGGGCATCTAGACGGTGCTGCTCATCTCGCTTGGCTTGCCAAATATCCAGCTGCCGATGTTCCTCTAATAGAGCGGTTTGATAGCGTCGGGATAAAACCAAGTTATCGGAAATCAGATCGATGGCTGTGCCGGTAACATCCGTTAGGGCATTAATTTGGCGGATTTTATTTTCTGCAAGCATCGCACCTGATTTCTCAAGTGAAGACTGTTGTAAATTTTTCAATCGATTATTAAGAATTTGTTGTTGTCGACGCTGATGCGTCAAAAAGCTATCCAAACTGCTTATTTTAACGCGAATGAGGGCCAAAAGCGTTTTATTCTGTACTTGACGGTGCAGTAATGTTTTTTGATCACCCGGTTGTTGCTCTAATAATAATTTAACCTCCTGATTGGATTGAATTAAATTCGTCTTCTCCTGCACCAGGTATTGAATTAATTCTGAGGCACTATCGGTTGATGAGGCCGAATGGGTCAGCGTGCTGCTGAGACAAAGCATGAAAAAAGGAAGAAACAACTTAAGAAAAAAAAATCCCCTTAAGTTGATTTCTCTGTGTTTAAAACTACGGCTTAATGGTCGTCGCAAGACAAATCCCCAATTCTTTCAGTTGCGGACTGCCAACCGATGCAGGTGCACTCGTTAGTAAACAAGCCGCTGATTGTGTTTTGGGAAAGGCAATCACATCTCGAATAGAACTCGATGAGGTAAGCAACATCGCCAATCGATCCATGCCCAAGGCAATACCCCCATGCGGCGGACAACCAAACTCAAGCGCATCTAACAAGAAGCCAAATTTATCCCTCGCCTCATCAGCGCCAATACCCAATAATTCAAATACTGTTTTCTGTACGTCTGGTTGATGAATACGAATGGATCCCCCTCCAATTTCATACCCATTAATCACGATATCATAAGCCTTGGCCAAAGTGGCCGTAGGATTGTCTCGCAACAAGTCCGCGGTAGTATCCTGAGGCGCTGTAAATGGATGATGCATGGCCTGTAGGCGATTGCTGGCCTGATCCCGCTCAAACATCGGCCAATCAATAATCCACACCAACTGCCAACCCGGTGTTATCAAATTGCAATCATGGCCTAGTTTAACGCGCAAGGCGCCCATGGATTCATTCACAACATTAAGATTATCTGCCCCAAAGAAAATAACATCGCCTGTTTTTGCGTCTAGTCTATCAAGGATTGCGTTGATGATAGGCTCTGAAAGAAATTTAAGAATAGGCGATTGCAACCCCTGCAAGCCTTGTGCTCTGTCGTTCACCTTAATATAGGCCAAGCCCTTAGCCCCATAAATTCCAACAAATTCAACATATCCGTCAAGTTCTTTACGACTTAGTTTGCAACCATCAGGAAGCTTGATTGCTGCAACCCGACCGGCTTTATCATTGGCCGCCATTGAAAACACCTTAAAATCGCACTCAAGAAGCAGATCAGCCACATCGACCAACTCTAATGGGTTGCGCAAATCAGGTTTATCACTACCAAAACGACGCATGGCTTCAGCATAGGTCATTTGGGCAAAGCGCTCAGGCAATGTCACGCCGAGAATATCTAGAAAAACTTTTTTTAATACGCCTTCAATGAGTTGAAGTATGACCGGTGAATCAATGAAAGCCATCTCAATATCAAGCTGGGTAAACTCAGGCTGCCGGTCGGCTCTCAAATCCTCATCCCGAAAACAGCGAACCACTTGGTAGTATTTATCAAAACCCGACATCATCAGTAACTGTTTAAATAATTGGGGTGATTGGGGCAAAGCATAAAATTGGCCCGGATGCACACGGGATGGCACCAAATAATCACGAGCACCTTCTGGGGTGGCCTTTGTGAGCATCGGGGTTTCAATATCAAGGAAACCCCGCTCATTAAGATAGGTACGAATAGAACGAATCATATTGTGGCGTAGAATCAAATTGGCTTGCATATCCGTGCGTCGCAAATCCAAATAACGATAACGGTAGCGCAAATCTTCATTGACCAGTTGGTATTCATCCGGTAAAAATGGCGGTGTTTGTGCTTGATTTAAAATTTCAAGAGCCGTTCCTACGACTTCAATACGACCAGTCGCCATTTTATCATTCACCATCCCTGCAGGACGGAGCCTAACCTGACCTGTTATACGAACAACAAACTCATGGCGAAGTTTTTCAGCCAATAAAAAAACCTCTCTTAATTCAGGCTCATAAACGACCTGAACCAAACCAGCGCTGTCTCGAATATCAAGGAAAATAACCCCCCCATGATCCCTTCGATTATGAACCCATCCACAAACGGTGGCGGTGGTATTGACAATCGTTTCATTGATATCGGTGCTGTAATGTGTTCGCATTCATCTGCCTTATTTTCGTTTTACATTTTTTACAGTTGCATGGGGTAAGCCCGGTTGCATCATTCCCAAAGAGATAATAAATTTCAATGCTTCATCAATGGTCATTGCTACTTCACGAACCTCCGATTTAGGCACCATCATCAAAAATCCCGAGGTGGGATTGGGGGTCGTGGGTATGAAAATAGACAGCATCTCAGCGCCCAATTCTTTATCAACCATCGCATTACCAACCCCTGTTTGAAAAGCAATGGTCCACATGCCTTTCCGAGGATATTCCACTAAAAGCACCTTACGAAAGGCTTGGCTATTGGTAGCAAAAATAGCTTGGATCACTTGTTTGCTGGCATTATAAATCGATCGCACCAAAGGGATGCGCTCTAACACAGACTCACTCCAAATAACAAAGCGCTGTCCCAAGAAGTTAGTGGCAAGAAGCCCTGTGACAAACAACAATAACAATGACAAGAGCACGCCCAACCCGGGTATTTGGAAACCAAACAATTGCTCAGGTTGATAAGCTTTCGGTATAAGTGACAAGGTTTTATCAAGTAGCTCGACGATAAAGCTCAAAATGCCAAACGTAGCAAGCACCGGTAACCATACGACCAAGCCTGCTAATAAATACCTACGAATCAATAAACTTTTCAATCACTATCACCTTTTGTGGTAACACTCGAAACAGTCGAGGGTTCTGTGGTTTTGGGCGTATTCGCATTAGGCTCTTTAGAAGGGGTAGTGCCCTCTGAGGAGGCCTCTGATGTATTTTTCTCCGCAGGTTTTCCTTTGTTTTTAAAATCAGTAGCATACCACCCACTACCCTTCAATTGAAAAGCTGCCGCCGAAACTAGGCGCACAACATGCGATTTAGCACATTCTGGACAATGTTGCGGGGAATCATCCGATATTTTTTGCAACACATCAAATTGATGATGACAATCAGCACACTGGTATTCATAAATTGGCATCCAAAAAGCTCCATAAGCTAAAAATTTGACTAAAATAAAAACAAAGAGATTATAACGAAGAATACACGAATCTACAACGCTTAGAAGCGCTTTGTGTCAAACCAAAATGATAATGTCCCGTTGATCCCCAATTTAAAAGTGATTAGACATCGAAAGTAAGCCCGCATGGGAACGTAAAGACCTACCGCACTGCAAGAAACCAACAGAAATAACAGCAATAAGCCAACACAGTAAGCCAATAAATTGCCATTGTGAATGAATAATGATATATTTGGGATTTAAAAAATCAAATATAGAGGATGAATCATGCGTATTCCATTGACTGAGCCAACGGCACCAAGGTATATCACTATCAATCAAGAGACCAATCAAGTTCATCTGCTGGTGCCTGTTGTTGGTGGACAGGAAATCAGTACCGATAATACATGTAAAGCAACCGTGGCATTAAGGGATTTTTTTGATGGCGGCGCGCTTCATGAGTTAACAGCTTATAAAAACGCGTTGGCATTTGATATAGTATTGCTGGGCGTAGACAATCCCCAACGGGTAGCTAAAGAAGCGCGACTGGCTCAAATAGAGGCCTATATTGAGGCGGTTTCAGCGATGCGCAATAGTTATAGTGATGCGATGACAGCCTTTTTGACAAGACCTTCTAATTTATATGGCATCCAATTAAGACCTCGTGCCCAAGATAGCCAATCTAGAGTTGTTAATCCTGCATTTAATATTGAACGCCATAATAATGCTGCAGGTATCCCCTTA
>CANJHO010000143.1 GCA_947474165.1 Legionellaceae bacterium | reverse complement strand
CGCCCAAACCCAGACAAAAAGCATCTGGTCGACAATTTGGGGACATTCAGGTAAAACGCATACGTCATCCTATCGTTAAAAAATCGAAAAATACAACTATAACAGAGAAAATGATCGCATAATCAGACAAATTGGATAAAAAATCAGATTGACCGGGTTCGGGCGGGCTCGGGCTCGCCCACGCTCACGGGCTCGTATTAGATCGTGGTTTGTCCAAACTCCAGTCCTTTAGATACGCTTCTAAACGGTTTACTTGTTCATGTTCTTTGTGCTGCTTTAGGTAATCGATTAAATCAAACAGCGTAATAATTGAAAGGACTTTGATGCCTTCGGCCGTGATTTCATCCAGTGTCGAAGTATGGCCTAAGCCACGTTCACAGCGGTTGAGTGCTATTACAACCGTTGTTAATGTGCCACCATGTAGATGTATTAATTGTTGTGCCTCACGAAAAGCAGTTCCCGCGGTGATGACATCATCAATGATCACCGTATTACCGCAGAGTGGGGCACCGATTAATTGACCACCTTCACCATGGGTTTTGATTTCTTTGCGATTAAAAGTAACTGTTGTATCAATCCCCATTTCAGCAAGAGCTACCGCGGTAGTTGTTGCCAATGGCAAGCCCTTATAGGCAGGACCAAATAAATGCTTAAAATCAATGCCCTGTTGAATCAATGTGTTGGCATAAAATTGACCAAGTAGACGCAAGTCCTTTCCCTTATAGAATAACCCCGCATTAAAAAAATAAGGACTTATTCGACCTGATTTTAGCTTGAACTCACCAAATTTTAATACATCCGCGTCCAAGGCCAGGCGAATAAAGTCGGTTTTTGAATAGGCCATGCTGGGTCCTTAGTAAAGTGAAGCAGAATTTTAAAATAGTCTATCAGATTGTATTCAGACATCGGATGTATTTATACTGCGCGTAGTATATCTTGTTAAAAAAAATATTAACATCTGTGAAAAAGCTGTTATGCTATATTTTGTGTGTTTATCTTTACACGCGAAAGTATAAGGCGTAAATACTTAAGAATAAAGGGGATAGGGATATGTCAGATAGAGAAAATGGACACGTGAAGTGGTTCAATGAAAAAAAAGGCTTTGGCTTTATCGTTAATGGGCAGGGCGATGATATTTTTGTGCATTACAAGGATATCCAAGGGGTAGGCTTTAAGACTTTGCATGAAAATGATGCGGTGACCTATCTTGTGGATAAAGGGCCTAAGGGGTTGAAAGCACAAGATGTGGTGCGCCTCCTTGAACAACCACAAGAATAGACTTCATTTTTTTAAAGACGTAGATACTGAGATTTATGACTGTCAATACAAATGTGGCTGTAATAACAGGTGCGGCCGGTGGTATCGGTTTGGCTTTGGCAAAAGCTTGCGCATCGAAGGGGATGCGGGTTGTGATGGCAGATATTGCAAACACAGCCTTAACCTATGAAGTAGCCCAATTGAAGGCCTCGACGGGTGCTGATGTGTTGGGTGTGGTTTGTGATGTTTCAAAGCGGTGTGATGTAGAACAATTGGCAGAAAAAACTTACGACCGATTTAATCAGGTTGATTTACTCATTAATAATGCTGGGGTGAGTGGTCCTCTTGCGCCGTTTTGGGAAATCAGCACAGAACAAGTTCACCATGTCTTGGATGTCAATTTGTATGGTGTTATTCATGGTGTACAAGTTTTTTTGCCCCTGATGTTTCAACAAAAATCGCGTTCACATCTAGTGAACATGGCGAGCTTTTACGGCCTTTGTAGTGGGTCTCAAATGGCGGCTTATGCCATGTCGAAACATGCTATTGTGGCATTGTCAGAGTCATTGTATTTTGATTTAAAACGATTAAATAAACCCATTGATTGCTCCGTTGTTTGTCCTTCTTTTGCTAATACACAATTATTAGCCAATTCAGCACCTCAGTCTTCTGATAAATTACACACTTTAGTCAGTGCTTTAATGGAGCGGAGTCGGCCTGCAGCTGATATTGCTGATTATATTTTGCGTGAAGTCGATAACAAAACTTTTTATATTCTCCCTGATAAAGAAGTAAAAGATTATTGTGAGCAACGAACGCGAGCGATCATTCATCAGTCTCCCCCCCATGAGCATAGTTTGGAAAAAATTATTGCAACCTTAAGTCGGCGTGCAGGGGCTCTTGAGTGATCCCTGTTCAAAGCGTTCAATTAAATCCAGAGAAAGCCGTTGAATTGACTACGAAGGGCTACTGCACTGATTTCTTGAGAAATCAGTGCAGTAGCCTCGTTCGTTTCGTTACAACTGGTTTTTTTAGGTTAAAACATGAGGATCATTAGATGGGCACACGTGTTATTGATCTTCTTAAAAAGAGAACCTTCCTTCCTCTTTTTTTAACACAGTTTTTCGGCGCTTTTAATGACAATGCGTTTAAATTTGCCATGTTAACCTTAATTAGTTATCACTTGAGTGCCTCACAAGTGCAATCAGAGCAAAAACAAGCGATAGCAGGGGCCTTATTTATTTTACCTTTTTTCTTTTTTTCAGCCACTGCAGGACAATTAGCAGATAAATTTGATAAATCAACCATGGTTCGGATCATTAAATTATTTGAGGTTCTATTGGTCTTAATTGGTGGGATGGCCTTTTACTTGAGTAGCACATGGCTCTTGATGCTAACACTCATGGGGATGGGGATTCATTCCACCTTTTTTGGCCCCATTAAATATTCAATTTTGCCTGATCATCTTCCTCTCTCAGCCTTATTGGGCGCAACGGCATTAATTGAGGCGAGCACCTTTCTGGCTATTCTATTAGGCACTATCCTTGGCACTTTGAGTGTGAGCGGTGTAAAAACTGGTGCAGTCTATGCCATTGGGTTGACAGCTTTTGCAGCATTCGCAGGACTTTTATCCAGTTTGTTTATTCCTATGGCGCCATCAACTGCGAGAGGATTGCGTGTAGATTGGAATATTTGGCGGTCAACGGATAAAATGCTTCGGGATGTGGCCATGAACGCACGGACCGTGCCTGCAATTTTTGCTATTTCCTGGTTTTGGTTGGTAGGGGCTGTGGTTTTAACCAAATTACCTGATTATACCAATTATATATTACGCGCCGATGCGGATGTGTTTGCCGTTTTTCTGGCCATCTTTTCCATTGGTATTGCGCTGGGCTCCTTGGTGATTAATCGCTTATTGGCCGGTAAGAGCACCTTGCGTTATGTCCCGCATGCCATGTTACTCCTGTCATTTTTTTCAAGTGATTTATACTGGGCATCACCCAAAGAGATTGATGCGGTCCCCTTACAGGCGATAAAAGAATTTTTTAGTCAGTTGAATCATTGGCGAATTGCCGCGGATTTGTTCCTATTGGCGTTTAGCGGGGGCTTATTTGTGGTGCCTTTGTATACTTATTTACAAGTAGTGAGTGACGTGGCCACCCGATCACGGACGATTGCTGCCAATAATATTATCAATGCATTGTTTATGGTATTGGGCACCTGTTTGGTGATGTTGTTACTGCACTTTCATGTCAGCATCTCACACGTTTTTTTGATTCTAGCCTTTTTGAATGTCTTGGCTGTACTGGTTTTTATGGCCTTATGTCATCAAATCAAATCAGTACATTCATAAACTTAATGGCAGTGTCTGGTGGGGTGAGGACGTTACAAAGTTGGCAGTATTAGGTACTATTGGGTGCGTTTTAGAAGTTTGTTGGGACATTGGCCCGGCCGCTTACGCCGCCGGCCTACTTCAGCAGGCTATTAAACGCGCATACTATGACTTGGTTCCAGATCTGTCGGCAGAAGGCTCTCCCGCAAACGCGTGAGATCGACTGTTCTTATTTCATCTAGGTGGCTAATCGCCGCCAAATCAATAGAGGCCCCTGCCCCCCGAGCCCACCCGGCCGCCAGCCTCACCCCCTGCCGCGTCAGGCCCCGTGCTAATGCAAAATCAATCCCGAGACCCGAAGAATCAGAAATACCCAACGGAAACAAAGACTGCTCCCCACCTGTCTCAAAATTATAAAATCTTAAGCTGCGGGGCAAGGCTCCCTCATTAAACTCAGGTCTTGGGTGAAACGACCGGTCCGGGCGGCAATATTCATTCACCACATGAACCGGCATATCACGCTGCAGAATGCCTACTTCCATCCAAGCGGCCTTCATCGCATCCCAGTTATGTGTGCGTTCCCAGTTATAATAACCGTCAACATATCGCTGTAATGCATCTACAAGTGGCAGCAAGTCAAAATGAGCACTGCGGTGTTCGAGGCCCCCTTGGCTGTAGACAAGGCCCACTGGTTGACCTGTGGCCGCATCAATGCGCTCTATTTCATCGATGCGTTCTAACATATACGCCTTCGTTTCATCATCCATGTGACGCTCTAGCATGCGGCACATGTGAGTATCTTTGGCCCAATACGCGTACTCAAAGGCCGTACAATTGAAAGTTCGGCCGGAATAATCAGTGAATACACCAGGGGTTCTGAGTAAATCTTGCTGATTGGCAGGTGATGCCGTTAATAAGGCGTCGGCTTCATCTTGACGCCCTTTCGCCACACCAGGCAAAAATTGACGCATTTGAAATGTCGGATGCGCGCGGCACGCTACTTTGACTGCATCGGGCAATTGCTCAAATTGCTCATCGTTAATGCGGGTTATCAGAGCCTCAATGTCCACGTCTATAGTGCCTGCGACCCCCTCATTACTTTGGGGTATCTCTACCGGATGTGTAGCAAAATCGGCACGAATACTGGCAAAATAATCAGGATTTGCTGAGGCTGCCACCGCATCCACCATGTCTGCAAAATTCACACAGATGGCCCCTTGATGGGTGACAAATTTAGCGGTTTCTCCCAGGGCCCCGACATCCAAAATCATAAAATCATCCATGTGGGGATTTTCTTTGGTCGCTGTCACTGTGTGATAGGTTCGTTCAAATTTTTCTTTTATTGTGGCAACATCCTCTGTATTTAAAGCGCGCGTTAGTCTGAATTTATCGGCATTGGCGTTACAAAAAGTACAAAGCACCATCTCCACATCATCACCTGCATTTAATGCGGTTGTGATGACACTAACTAACTCACGACTTGTCGCCGCCGATGCATCCAATAGGGTCCCAAAATTTTCTGCACTAATACCTTTAGCTTTGCAATAAATGTTTAGATTCGCTAGAAAAAACTGGGTTAGTATGGATAGGCGCTCCGTTCTTTCATCAACGTCCACCATCGCTGGAATACTAAAAAAAGGAGAGGCTGGGACAGGAATGGTTCCCCACATATCAGGCGCGCAGGTCCCCAATAGTGCATCGATATAATCTTCAGGCGTTGCTCGGTTTTCTTCTGAAAAACCCATTAATGCATCGATATGTGCTTTATCTGCAGTTTGTTTTACAGCCATATTATTGACTCGTTTAAAATAAGCAGTGAAATCAATATCCATGCCAAACAAGTCTTTGCATTGTGTGGTTAAGGCATCCCTGATGTTTTCAAAGGTAGGCGATGCCGGTATTGCGCCCAATACCTCATTGGTTAATCTTGACCGTGGGTCGGTTACACCGATGACAATACCGGGAAAGGTCTCGTGCATTGCATTATACAAGGCAGATAAGGGGATACCTGCAGCATTATTACGACGTTCAATATTAAATACAGGATTGACCACCCTGGATTGACTATCTTGTGTACGAGGTCTTAATTGGATGCCATATAAATTAGAAGGTCTTGTCAAAAAAGCAGTCATCGCATCACTATAACTATTGCGCATCGCTGAAACCGCCTCAATATAGGCTTCTATTTGAGCCAGTCGCGCTTCTTTAGCTACCCTTTGGGGATTGTCTACGCTCAGTAATGCTATATCAAATGCCAATGCGTTTTTATAAGCTGTTAACTCACGAAGCGCTCCGCCATAAAAAAAATCCCTTAATGCCACCGTGGCTTTACACGTATTATCGGTACTAATCTCTTGTCCGCTCACTACAGGCACCATCAGATGAACTTGGTTGCTCTCGTGGTTGATGGTGATATACCTTGGTGCCGTCGGCTCAGTCAATGGAATACGCATGATTCATCCTCTAACTTTTATTTGATTCAATGTGATAATTATAGCAATAATTTTGTCAATGTGTGGTTTTATTGGCTTCTCGCCGTGCGATAGGTCTTTATGTGCCCGTGCGGACTCACATCAGATGGCTAATCACTACTGTTTGGATGGAATTTACCGGGTGGTCTGGATTGTATCATTCTGGAAAATGGCT
>CANJHO010000142.1 GCA_947474165.1 Legionellaceae bacterium | reverse complement strand
TTGTAGGAGATTCAATAATACAGGTTGATCAGTCACCAATCATAATTTATTTTTTGTCTCATTTTCTTTGACACCCAGCCTAAGGATAGTGATCAACATATCGCGGGATAAATAGGTGAGTTAAAACCTAGATTCTTTGAGACATTACAACTGCACGCTCTGCTTCTACTAGCGCTGCAAGGCGTTGTTTAGCTATTGGAGCTATTTCTTGATCTGCTTTTTGGATATCTAGTTCAGCAGCAAGCTTCATTCTTGCATGACTTACTGCGGCGCGAGCAGCCCTATCCGGAGCGTCAATATGACCAGACTCATCTCGTGGATGTTGAATTCTCCATAGCGCCATGTCTTCTTGCATTTTTTCTTGTAATGCAACCCGTTGTTCTTTTTTTTGTGTTACATAGTCAGTAGCAGCTTTAATTGCGCGTTGGGTCTCCGATTCTTTTACTACTAATTGTTCTAGCAATTGCTCTACTTCTTGTATAGCGGTTTTAATTTCTTGTTGTTGAGTGGTCACGCTATGCACGCGTTGTGTTGCCGCATCCGCCACACGCCGAGCAAGGCCTGCTTCTGCAGATAATCGTGCTGATTCTTGAGCCAAACGTTCAGCTTCTGCTTGCGCTGCGGCTTCTATGACAGCTAATCGGGCCGTTTCTGCGGCAGCTTGTTGTACGGCTGCTTGTTGGAGTGCTGCTTGTTGAGCAGGGCTGAAGGACATAGATGGATGATAGTGTTGTCCTAGTCCTACTTTCTTCATAGCTATACGTAAACGCTCAGCTAAATATTCATCATACTTCTTACTCCAATTTGCATCCCTTCTAAGACCTGTTATTAAAGCAGAGGTATCTCATCGCATCCCGTGAATTTCAGATATTTCTTGATAGCCAGACAGTCTATCTAATGCATCTATTTTATCCCGAATAGGATCTAAAAAATCCTCTTCGTAACCTCCGCCCCCACCACCGCCACCACCTCTTTTTCTCAATGAGAATCTGGGACCCCATTTTCCTGCGTTGATTTTAACGTTTCCCATCATTACCACCTTTTAAAATAAATAATCACTTTGAGTTTATAACGGCCCTGGCCCTCCCAAGTGCATTGAGGGATCCCAAAATAGTGGCACACTCTTTTGTTGATTGTGTCGTACTATAACCTTGAATTTTATAATGCGCAAATATAACACATATTTTTCTGTCTTATCACCTAACCGGGTTAGGTGATAAGACAGAAAAAATGAAATCATTATTCCTCAAATTGACATCGTCTGTTGGACGCTCTCTTTTTCATTTAATACGGTCATTACTGTGATTCTTGACCGAACCGCTGCAGGAAGAGAGGCCAAATCGATAGACCGAGCATTCGCTTCTACCTTCAAAATGAAGGTGAAAATGATAATTAAACACGTGGTGTAGTTACGATATTTTACATATCCATCTATTTTTAGTGTATTTTTGTAAAAAATAGACATAACGATGTGTTTTAAGTTAAAATTAACCCATATTTTTTACAGTGGACTATGGTTCAAAACGAATTGATGGTCTATAGAAAAAGTAGTCCTAGTGGGTTATGTGGGGAAACAAATGTTAGTCAATTTTTTACAAACAGTTGAGGCTAGCTTTAATCTTGGCGAGCTCATTGAGCTATTTAACACACAATCTCATCACTGCATATTCATTAAAAATGAACACTCAACCTATCATTATGGAAATGATAACTCCATCCAGCTCATGGGCTTAAAAAATTTAGAACATTTAAGATCTTTAAATGATTACGATATGAGCAAAAATAAAAAAGATGCTGATTTATATCGTGAGTATGATCGATTCATCTTAGAGGAAAGTAAAACACTGACCGTAAGTGAGACGCTCTCCCCCAAATACAATCGACCAATCGTCAAGACCATGCAGGGTAAACTCTACCCACTGCATTTAAAAAGCGAACGGGCTAATTATATTCTTGGGGTGATTACCCCTGAGTCCAAACTGTTAAAACTGGATTTTGATACCTTATTTAATCTAAGCCAACAGGAGCTCAGTGAGTTACTAATAAAGCGAAGTTATACGATTAACCTTCCTTCTGAATCTATTACTCTTTCAAAAATGGAAATCCGAACCTTGGTGCAGTTATTAAAAGGCTCGCATGCTGGGGAAATTGCTAAGGAACTACAGATTAAACAAACCACAGCAGAATCTTATTTGCTCAACATAAAAAACAAATTAGCGGTAAATAGCAAGAGCGAACTTATCAACTTAGTGATCGGCGAAAAATTATTACAACAAATTATTTTATGATTTGTGTAACATTCGTCAATTTAGACAATAATTTAATCAGTTAATTAGGCCTGTCATTTAAAGTGTATAAGTAGTGCGGAAAAATTCTTTAGTAAAGTAACTCCCCAGGTTATGGATAAGTTTTGTGTTTCCGCTGAACAAAAAGACGCGCTCTAGATGACGTACCTGGGGAATTACAAAATAAAAAATTATTGTTGTATTAAATAAATGCTCTTAGGTCATCAACGGCTTCTTCAAAGGTGGTATGTAACTCAGGAACAGAGCTTGCATGAAAACCAACAATGTCATTAATTCCAGCAATATGTTCTATTAAACAATCATCTTCATCACTATACTCAATATTATCCACAGTTTCTGGGGATAAACCTGTGTGGTTCTTGGGAGAGAAACCGCCCCATATGAATAGTTACCTAATTACAAGAAATCACCTAACTGCATTAATCCATGAAGGGTGTATTGAAATAAAGCCGATAGTTTTTTTGGGGTTGTCGCAAAAGATTTCACGAGCGATGCTCGGATTTGTTTTGGACAAACTTATGCTGCAAGTCCGTAGAATTGTTCAAAAATAGTCATGTTGCTGGATTGGGTGTGCTAATTTTTCCGCTTGGTCTCGTCCATGGCCATGATGTGCCAACGGGGCGCTTACAACGTTGTTATGTGACTTATCTGTGATGGATAGGTTGGGCATTGTTAATATTTACCAATGATAGTTAAACCCTACCGTCAGACCCTGTAAAATCAGATCGTTACTATGGCCGCCCGTCGCATTATCAAAGGCTTGATATTGATTGAACCAATCAGCAACCTCGTAGCCAAATTTTAAAGCATAATTTTTATAATCAAGATTTATACCAATGAATACCTGTACGGCAAGCGCACCAAAATCTCTTTTTCCCACATTGACATAACTTAATTGCAAGGAATTGCTTTGTGTAAGAACGTCATTGATAGACCACTTTCCCCACATGAATGATCCAGAAAAATCAGCAAGAAGTGAATATTGATAGTCATTTTTTTTATAAAAATCCCATCGGCTGTCTATTCCCACTTTAGGACCAAATCCTGAGAAATTATTGGTTGTTGTCTCTACAACATTAAAACTTGTCTGATAACTGGCCTTGACAGTTTGATTGATCCATCCCCCTCTTAATCCAATGATAGGATTTAGTATCAGTGAATCACCCACATGAATGGTTTTATATAAATCAGCATCAAACGTATTAAAATCAATAGAAAAATCAACTTGTGCTGTATTATAAAACAAACTAATAAATTTGCTCGCCATAAATGCAGAGACCACATTCCCTTGGGTTGAAGCATTTGCCCGCACATTATATCGCGTATAAAGAAATCGACTATTCCAATCTTTATTTTGAAAACCTGCACCGACTCTAAATCCTGGGGCAAAATTAAAGTCGATGGTTTTATATGAAATAATGTGATTGGGTACACTTCGATTATTCGTCAAGGCCCAATCGACCGTTTCGGAGGCTTGCCAGTATAAGGCGTCTGCATAAAAATCAACGGCATGTGCCAATGACGAACAGAATAGACTGATGCCTATTATAAGTTGATGATAATACCGCATGTGCCACCTTGTAATGTCAAATCACCGTGTAAAGGAACCTGCTGAACCATAGGCAATCTCAGTTGATTACTCCAAAATTGCATTTCATAACCGGCTTTAATCGTGACCAAAGCCTTGGCCTGAAAACGCCACTCAAGCCCCATAAAATATCGAGCAGTGAAGGCACCCAGCATGGCATTTTTAGTATTAGAAACGATAGTTGTCTCTGGAATAATTCCAACAAGTCCTGGTGGCCTCTTATACGTATCGTTAATATTCCAATGACCCCACAGTAGGGCTGTTGAGACATCACTAAGAATATTAATGTTTTTATAAAGATGCCACGTACTATCAAGACCAAAGCTAGGACCTACGCCATAAAAATTATTTTTTAAATTTTCCGTATCTGAAAATAGATGAATATGATCTGTGCTTGCCTGCCATGTAGAATGAATGCTTTGATTTATCGTAACACCTTTAACGCCAATGAAAGGCCGTATAGCTAATGAATCTAATGGATTATATTGATGTCCTATTTCAGCATCAATCATATTCATTGTCAGTTGCCAACCTACTTCACCCGCGGTGACAAAAATAGTCTCTGGAAGCGCTATAAGGCTATTAAAGAACTCCGGTAAAATAAATTGTCCTGGTGGTGCTGTTACTTCGGCGTGAGTTTTGGTGGAAAAATAAGTCCCATATAATTTAGCATCAAAAAAGTTAGCAGGCTTATATTCAATACCTACTCTAAGACCAGGACTCCAACCAAAATATACATTAGGCGCTGTATAAGAGTACCCCGACGTAGGGATGGGATCTGGTTCTATGGCCGCCCAGGGCGACGATGTTTGTTCTGAGGCATGCCAATACAAAAGATCTTCAAACACAGTGACTTGATTCGCAGCATGACTTAAAAAACTGAAGGAACTTGATAGAACCCACCCCAACATCTGACTTTTTTTCATCATTAATCTTATTTAAAAGTGAATACAAACATCTAAAACACCACCTTGAAGCATCAGCGGTGCGTTCTGTTTCCCCATATCGAAGGAATAATATCTCATCTGATTAAACCAGACTTGTCCCTCATAGCCGAGGCGGAAGTTTAAGTCACTATTCATGAAGACACCGGTCCACTCAACACCTAAATAGCCACGCGCCATAGAAGCAGCTGTCGAGAGGCTGTCATTCATAATGGTGCTAGAGAGAGGCGTGTTATTGTGATAGACATCAGTTAATGTCCACGCTCCCCATAAAATAGCGCCGGATGCATTACCAATTAGATTAAACGAGTGCTTTGATGTTTCAAATAGATGCCAGGTCGTGTCTAGACCCGCTGATGGTCCAATACCCTTAAAATTATTAGTGACATCTTCGGTTGCTGATGAAAATGTTGTGATAGGCGTTATCGCACCAGAGAGAGCATCTTTAGTGAATGGCGTTTGCCAAGATGTATTAATTGCTTGATTAATCAGGCCCGCTTTAATGCCTAGAAATGGGCGGATGTTAAGTAGTTGCTGAATGTTAATATTTCGCCCAAACTCTAGGTCGAGTGTGTTAAACAGGATATCCCATTGCAGGCCTGCTTGATGATAAAATGGGCCTGACAGCCCCGCGCCGTCAGTGTTATTCGCATAAAAATTACCTAGAAAGGCTGAGTGGATTTCATCTGTCGTTGTACTTGCCTGACTGGTACCTTGGGTTTTATACCAGGTATAATATAGCAAAATATTCCATGGATTTTCTTTAGCATCATAACCAATGCCAATTCTAAAACCTGGGTTCCATTTGAAAGGGACATCTAGGAGTTGAACTTGCTGATTTTTAGCTACGGGTCCAATCTGCTGACCCCAGTTATCATCACCACCTTCTCGAACTTGCCAGATAAGCAGTTCTGAAAAAACATTGATATTATTATTTTTATATTGAACACCGAAGCTTTGACTAGTAAAGATCAATAACGACAGCAAAATCCTTTTTTTCAAAAACTTTCTCCATGGACTACATTTTTCGAGAGCATCATACCTATCTTAGGTAGATGAGGTCAAGACTGTCACGAGAAAGAAATTATAGCGTTTTTGATGCCTTAATAAGACTTGTCGGCCCAATAAAATAACGTTAATCTTAAATTGGATAGAAAGTCTAACCCTATCAGTTCTAAAAACAATGAATGCCAAGTTTTTCGGAGTCCTTCTTCTTAAAATCATGTTTTATTGTTGATGGCACATGATTTATACTCGACTTTAGCCATTTTTTGCAATTCCGTCATTGCGAGTGAAACGAAGCAACCCAGGAGTTCAAAGTGAGTAACTATAAGACATGAAATCGCTCTCTTCGAACCTCTGGGTTGCTTCGTTTCACTCGCAATGACGGAATTTAAATCA
>CANJHO010000141.1 GCA_947474165.1 Legionellaceae bacterium | reverse complement strand
GCACAGGATCCTTCTTCTACAGCGCGTCGGGATAGTGGCTTTTCAATGCTAGAGTTAGGGGGGGCTATTTGTTCAACACCTGAGCCTTGTATTCCACACAATACAACGCTACCGCAACAACGTTCTGATAAAGAGCCCAGTCCAACGGTTTATTCGACATTAGCCACCCAAATGTTAGAAGAACGACGAATGAGTTCACGTGATAGAGCAAATACTGCATATCACCCAGCCATTAATCGACTTGCAACACTCAAAGCTGGACTGCAAAACCAAACACCCCATGTTGCGGCAGTTGGTTCTAACGATACATTAGCAGGCCTTGTTGAAGCAGCATTTGCGCCTAAGAGGGCTGTCATCGAACAAACGCATCATGGTTTTCAAGCCGCTTCCACAGCGATGTTAATCTCCTCATCCGCAAAGGCTCCTATTGATAAAACCATAAGCCGGCCTGAATCATCCCTGACCCGCGTGACGAATAGCTTTTTTGTGTCGTCTAGTGAGGCTTCACGCTCACCTTTTTCCGATATAGCTGATCGTATGAGAAATAGTAGTCAAGGTCGCCTCGATAGATCCTTATTCTCTCAACCAGTATCAACAACGCATCCACATCATTATTTTGGAGGCGAAACACCAAATAGACACGCCATGTTTGCAGTAGCGAATGCACCAAGAGCGGTTGGCCATTATTTTCAATCGCCTACCACTGGTGTTACTCATCATTTTCAACGATCAGTAGATGAGTTGAAGTATCATGGCTTTTGTAATAAATAGTTACACGTAATGTTGATGCTTGTGAATATGGGGGGGGTAAATCAGCGTTGAACTTATCGAAGCCATATAAGTAATTGACGAGCAACATACGATATAGTCTAATTAATAAACACGCCAATGTTTGATAAGTGGCTATGCCAAAAAGACCAACACAAGCCGAAATTGAAGAGAGAGGGGCAACAGGGGAAATCCCTGACGTGTCTATTGTGTCTCTTGAGCCAAGCCAAGAGATCTCTCAGCCAGAGGAGGAGGATACTGCAATACGTACCCCCCGAGTTTTAACTGATTCTGAAATGGATAGAACAAAACTTGCAGCCATTGAGCATGGACTAAAGAGCGATTTTGTTGAGGGCGAGCAAGCGGGAATGTCCCTTCAAGACCGAATGGCGCATTACCACGTTCCTGATGTGAGTATAGCCATTATTGATGGTGAGACGATAACACCCACAGCCTATCATTTGTTTACGTCGTCTGAGCCTGCAGCGACACAAGAAACCTTGTTTCAGGCAGGATCCATTAGTAAGTTTGTGAATGCTGTTATAGCACTTAAATTGGTCGAAGAAGGGAAATTAGATCTAGATCAAGATGTGAATACTCGTCTAAAGGTTTGGAAACTCCCTGAGAATGAATACACTACGAGTGAAAAAGTCACTTTACGTCGATTACTTAGTCACACGGCTGGCGTTAATATTGGGGGATTTCCTGGTTATGATTCACCAACCGCTGCTTCTAATCTTCCTACCAATGAAGCCATCCTCAGTGGTGGAGCCTATTTGAGTCAATCTCAACAAGAGCCATTTCCTGAAGAAATTCATGAACAGCATTTAGAACACCAGTATTTTTTTGTGCAAGACAAGGGGGAGTCTAAACTATTCTATGTGAATGTTGATGAACAATGCAGTGAAGTTGAGGTCAAATTTCCTGATAAGTTGGTAACCTCAATCCAAGGTTTGCTTGCAGACCAAGCCTCATCAACGCACCCTAAAATCGCCTTATCCTCCGAACAAATCAAGGCTTTAATTGACAAAGGTGAATGTTCCCCTCCTGAGCTTGGAACTGCTACACACCCAGGAATACAGCCAATCCAAACCCCTGGCTCAGCGTTTAGGTACTCCGGTGGTGGCGCTCAGATTGTGCAACAATTAATTGTGGAGGCGGTGGGTGGTGAAAAATCGTATGCGGAAATTGCAAAAGGAATGGTTTTTGATCCACTCGGTATGACGTCTAGCACGTTTGCAATAAAGCAGCCGGAAGAAGCACGGACTTTTCCTATAACAAGTGGGCATAGGGGGGATGGTCTTGTTGTTGAAGGAGATTGGCATCTTTATCCTGAGTCAGCTGCTGCGGGACTTTGGACGACGCCTACGGATTTAGCAAAATTTGTTATTGGTATTCAAAATCACCATATTTTAACAGAGCAAACAACAGCGGCAATGCTCACACCTGATCCTAATAGTCAGTATAAGCCAGGTCGTTTTCTTGGATTAGGCCCTTTTCTTAATCCAGCTGCCAATGAGTTTTCTCATACTGCAGGTACACTAGGCTTTTCTGCCTCATGCATTGGCTTTAGTGAAGGAATCAATAAGGGCGCCATTGTTATGACGAATTCTAGTAACGGTGGGGCATTGCTTCAAGAATTGAATCGAAGTATTGCATCTAGCTACGAATGGCCAAAAGAATTTTCAGGCAATGCCATTGCACTAACAAAGCCTGATCCTAGCATTTTATCTGCAGTGAAGGGGGATTATGAATACCTCACTCCTATGGGCTCAGTTACATTAACGATATCTCAAAAAGAAGATCGTTTTTTTATTTCAGGCCCTTTCCCAACACTAGAAAATCCAGGGATTGAATGTGAATTAAAACAGGGCTCGGATACCACTTTTTATTTTCGACCTGACCATGACGATATCGATAGGCACGATAGAATCACATTGATAGGTGATCCTCCTGATCGATTTGAGATCAATGGACAACCCGTTAAACCCAGGGTTGCTAATGCAGCCGCTCATGATGTTCCTTGCTCAGCTAGTACAAGTAACCTTCCTGAAGAGCTTGCAGAAAAAAACTCAGAACCAGCTATTATGGAACCATCTGCTGAACAGTTATTAGCTGCACGACAAACGACTCAACAATTTAGGGCCAGAATAAAACATAATGAGACGGCCCCCTTCTCTGTAGATAGTGATGAAGAACAGATAGATGATGATAGTTCCGCGACGCCCTAACTTCCTATCAAGGAGGACTAACATCCTTTGAAGATTCCAAAAAATATGAATGCTGTCAGTAGGTCATCTAGGATTCACTTATATTGCATTACGAGCAAATATATTGCAAAGATTGATATAAGTTATCTTTGTGTTATTATTTGGAGCATTTGTAATGTTAGAGGATATTGATTATGTTTAAGCCCAGACCGCAACCTGAAATTTTATTTGATAATAGGCTCTCGATCATTAAGCAAGATACTTTTATAAGTGACAGTACTGGGATAATCGGTATTTACGGCCAAGGCACTGCTAGGCGAATCGTTATTGAGAGGGTGCTAGATAGTAAAATACAACCTAAAGTATTTAGAGAGTCTCAATCGGAGAGTAATAGACAGGTTTCTGTATATGAACTTACATTTGGATCTGTTGCTTCTAGCGATATAGTAAACTGGAGAGTAGTTAGAGTAGATGATCATAGTTTTCCCGCTTTATCGTTACAATGCCAATCATGGAGAAAAAACGCGGATTCTCTTTTGGAATGCCAAGTAACTATTATAGGATTGGATAGTTTTGAACATATGATGGAACAAAAAATTAATCGGGATTTACCCCATGAGAGCCAAGATAGGGATATTCAAGAGGCATTGGAACAAATAGGTCAGTCAATTGAGTGGAAGAAAAATGAGGGTTGGTGCAGTATCTTGTAACTAGTTGAAAACTGACAATCTAGGACTGGTCTGCCAGCTGCGTTGCGTCATTGACGAAATTGAAATCATGATGCATCATCGTTGCCCTTGTTAATATTCCTAGGAATCAAGCGATGTTTAAAAATAATTGCCAAACTTTATTTGCACGTACCCAGCTTAAGTTGTCTGAATTTCAAGTGGTAAAAGCAAAGCTTGATCAATTGCCTCCAGCAGCAAATGACATTAGGCTTACCCCTGTTACGCCTGCAGCAATTGCAGATAGAGAGAAAGCGATAGCGCTAGATAAGCAATTAACGTCTATCGCATTAGAAACTGGTAATTTATGGAATGAAACTGAAGAATGCTATAAAAAATTTGGGAAATAAAATACGGAATGTAGCTACCCACTCGTTTCCCAAAATAGCCATTTATCGACTATTCTTAAACTAAAGATAATTTAAGAGGTAAATTTATCATGCCAAAAATAGATGATATTCGTATTAAACAACTTAATCCCGCAGTTGAGAAAGGCGATTTGGCCACGGTAAAAAAAATTATTGATGAAAATAGTGACATTGAAATCACGCCTAATTCATTGACGGTAGCCAAGGCAATCATCTCTGGTAATTTAGAATTACTACAATATTTTAAGGATAAATTTTCCATAACCCCACTCATCGTTATGCCAAATGATATGAATTACGCCATTAAGCAGATGAATAACCCTGACATGTTTAAGCATCTTCTAACGGCTTATCGGGGGATGAGATTTGGTTTGAATAAAGAAACCACCTGGATTGTAGCTCGATCAGGTCAACTAGATAATTTAAAGTTGTTATTGTCTATAAGAATTCCCCTTGCGGATTCAGGTACCTTATTTGAGGCGGTTAAATCAGGGAATTTAGATTGCGTGAAGTTTTTAGTTGAGGATTATAAATTTGATGGCAAGTTAGTCATCACTAATTATGAAGAAGCGCTAAAACAAGCTAAAGATAAAAAATTGGATGATATTGTTGCTTATTTACAAGATCGATTAGCCAATCAAACGATTTCTTCAACAGAGCAAACCGATAGCGGACCTAGAATGATGTAGTATGTGGATTAGCAGATAAAATTGATCGATATTTGAGTGATGAAATTTTAGACATAAGTAGAAGCCATGCTAACCATAATTTAGCGCAATTATATGCTATAATTTGAAACAATTAGACTGTAATTGTGGGAATAAAATGCCAAAAAAATCGAAGAAAGTAGAATTACAGCAAAAATTAATGGCAGCTGTCTCTGAGGGTAACCTAGCTAATATTAAATTATGTTTGGATGAAGGGGCTGATGCCTATGCAGATGTAAACGGTGAGTATGGCACCTCACTTGCACCGATGTGTCTAGCGATCAACGCGCAGCAGAATGAAACAGCTATTTACCTATTCGATATGGTTGGATTATCTCCCTCAGATCTCTTAGTAGCCGTTGAGAATAAAAATTATAGTTTGGCTAAAATATTTTTAGAAAAAGGCCTGATACACCTCCCCAAAAATGTGATTGACAAACCTTGGGTACAATCGATACTAAAATCAATCGAAGGAATCGATGATAAAGATTGTTCTGCAATAAGAAGTATATTTTCTTTGGAAAAGTTGCATGTTAGGGAAAAAATAGGTGAAATCGTTAAAAACGGGGACTATTTGTTGACGGATTCGGAGGAAGAATTAATAAAAGCTAATCCGTATTTGCTTCATGAGCTAACAGCGATCAGTACTAAGGGAATGAGTAACACCCCTTTATTGGGGGCTATTGTCCATGATGATACATCGATTGCCGCGAAATTTATTGATTTAGATAGCGAGAAAAAATCGTTAAACATCTGTTCAGAAACTTATATGTCTAGCAATTCTCCGCTTGTCCTTGCTCTAAAACGAGGAAATTTTGAAATTGCTAAAAAGCTGATTTTAGCCGGGGCCGATGTAAATATTCCAGGATTTCGTAGATTTACCCCTCTACATTGGGCTTGTATCATGCGAGCGAATGATATCATCCAACTACTTCTAGAACATGGGGCTAACCCTCAAGTAAAAAATGCATTTGGTCGCCTCCCCTTAGAGTATTATATTGCAGATATTTCGTTTGATGAGCTTCAGTTTAGTCCTTCTATAGCCTTGATTCGTGGTAGAGATATTAGTATGGACGATATTGATTATAATAGTCACGGTGTTGTCTTTTCTTTTGGAACGGGTCATCGGGAATTTATGAAGCATTGTTTTGCTACCAAAGTGCCTGATTATAGCGATTTATACTGGCATCTCGGTGGATTTTTAAAAAACCAAGGGTTTGAAGATCTTCTTGTGAGTACCACTCCAACATTCAGAGAGGAAGAGCAATTTAATATCTATGCAGATATTTTTGTTGGAGTTCGTGCGACAAAGCCTGTTCTGCCAGCAATAATTGGTGTATTAAATGAATCAGCGGATGAAGACACTCTAACAGGGCTAAAGAAACTATCTGTTTTTGCAGAAAAATCTTCAAAAAGCGCTGCTGAGGATGGTAAAAAAAGTTCAGCTGAGATCCCTCCTAAGACACAAGGTTTTATACCGAAGTAAAGAGAGCAACCTGGAAACATCAAGCAGATGGGTGCTTAAAGCATGAAAGTACTATTTTTCTAATGAAGGATTTTCTGCTTTCAATTCAGAATGGCACTAG
>CANJHO010000140.1 GCA_947474165.1 Legionellaceae bacterium | reverse complement strand
TTTTAAACTTACTGCGTCAATATGTGTTCTCTTATCTTATTGGTAATGGCGACATGCATGCAAAAAATATCAGTTTACAGACACTAGAGGATGGAACCATTACACTGACACCTTTATACGATTTGATTTGTACCGTTATTTATGGTGATGCTCATATGGCGCTTAAAATTGATGGGCATGATGTTAATATTAAGAGAAAAATGATTGTTGCTTTTGCTGAGCGCTATAAAATAAATGCTAAAGCGATTCATTCGGCCCTTGATAAATTGCTAAAGCAATTTTCTAAAAATTATCTCAATCTCTTTTTAATTGATATGAATGAGAAGAAAAAAACATTTTTAAATCAGGTGATTTTAAAAAGAATGGATGATTTAAAATAACAACCATGAGAGCCATTCCCATCTATACTGCGCGCGCAGTATAGATAATTCAGTGCCAGCAAGGTCAGGGTAGCACTCTTCGATAACTGGTATTTTCAGCCAACCAATTTTTCCCACCAATCAATCGAGCAATCATCATACTGCTAACCGTGTTCCCTGTGACATTGAGCATGGTCGCTAGTGGATCGATGATAATACTAATCACAGCAATGATAAAGAGTGCAGAAGGAGGAAACCCATAGATGGACAATATTAATAATTCACCAAGCATACCACCACTTGGAACTGCGCCCATGACCGTACCGACCAACAGTGAAACACCTAGGGCGGTGAGCAATACCGAAACGCCAGAAAAATTCAAATGGAAGATACCAAATAAAAATGCAATTTTAATAACACCACCGATGACTGAGCCATCTTTATGAATGATTGAGCCAAGTGGTATAGTCGTTTCATATATTTCAGGCGGTACATGCATTCTTTTAGTGGCATCCAAATTGGCGGGAATACTTGCAGCACTACTACAGGTAGCTATCGCTGTTACTAAGGGGAGAAATACATTTTTCCAAAATAGTATGACCGCCTTTTTTTTCCCAGCCAAATAGGCAAAAAACGTATATACACAAACAAAGTAAAGTAATGAAAACACATAATAAAGCACAGCAATGTGAAGATAGCTTGTCATTAATTTGGGGCCTAGTTCACTAATTAGAACAGCAAAATAGGCAAAAAATCCAATTGGGGCGCAATACATGATTAGCGAGAAAATTCGCATAATCAGTTCTTCACCAGATTGAAGCACTTTGGTAATTACAGTACGTTTTTCTTTTAATAAGGATACGGCAAGCCCAACTAAAATTGAAAAAATGATAAGGGCAAACATAGGTACATGTGAAAAAAGTTTTGAAAATTCAGGGACACTAAACATAGTGGCAAGTTGATTTGAAAGCATTACCGTAGCATTTTGCTCATGTGCAACTAGTGGGATATAGACATGCTGCCCTAACGGAAATATCTTTACCATTACCATGGTAGCGACTGAAGCGACTACGCCTGTGGCTATAAAGACAACTATCATATAGAAAAATAAAGCCCCAAATTTTTTAAGAGAACCCACTCGAGAAATAGCAGACGATAAGCTAAAAAAGATCAAGGGTACCATTGCAGTTAACAGTAAATTCAGAAAAATATTTCCTAGAGATCTTAATTTCTGCGCCTCTTCTCCAAAAAAATAACCTGTAAGCCCTCCAAATAGGATGGAGCCTATTAAAATAATTGGAAAAAAAAAAGATTTAACCAGTTTAAGTTGGATCACCGCAGGTTTTTTTAACATCGATTATACTCTTTATTGCTATTAAGCTATCTATTTTTCAGGGCCCAATCCGCCAATTACTTAGCACGCACTCCATATCCCCACTAGCAATTCCCGCCTAGCTCATTCAGTGCCAGCAAAGGTAAATATTTCCCTTGCTGATTGATTGGTCACCCTGTTTCGTAAAACCGATTACAACACAAGGTAAAGAGCGAAGATAGTTTATGAAAGAGTACTTCTTGTATATAATATATTTTGCATTAAAAGCAAACAATCATCTGGAATGGTTGACCAGTCTACAATAATTAGTGGCCACAAAGATAAACCAACGATTAGTCTACAAATTGTTTTATAAATTTCTACGCGATCTTTTTGTACGCGTTTGTTACAAAGAAATCGATCAACTCGTCTTATACAACTTCTTTCTTGAGCTTCTGTTTTTAATGCACGGCCAAGCCCTGTAAAATGAAGTTTTATCAGGCCAGTGACATGGCTAAACTCGTGATGATTCCCTATCTCAACACCCTCCACATTAAACAGTTGGACAAGATTATTATCAGCCACCCCGATCTGGATCATCGGGGGTGGTCTTTCATCATTAGCGGCCCAATACCCTCAACATGAATTAATCGTAGATGATCCGATATTTTACCAACACGGGGTGTCTTGTCATGCCTATCCCGCATGGGAATTATGTGATTGTGATTGTTTTTGTGTTAGATTGCATATGAAAAAACATATGTTTAGACGGTGATATTTTAAGTAAATAATAATAAACACAATTGCTGCCTAGATCAATTAGAAAATACAAACCCGCAGCGCTCGATGGGGTGTACCCTATGTGGGGAAAATTAGGGTGATTATTTAGTACACCATACCAGGCCCATGTTGAAAACACAGTACCGAATAGCTCCGTAACGTACACCCAGGCAAACATCAAAAGATAAAACAGTTTTTTTTGTCGTGTATATAAGATAAATAAAAAAAGAAAGTAACAAAGAAAGCCGGCCTGATCATTGAGCACAAATAGTGACAGAACAGCCGTCAAAAAAGCAAATTTTTCTAAATATCGCTCTACCACTTTATGAAATCGCCAAATCAAGGGATTGTTAGCTAAATGATAAACACAGGCATACATAACGGCATGCCCAAGTGGAATATAAAGCGGTATGTTGTGCAAACGATATTCGTAAAGCACAAAAATATATGAACCAGTTATTTCAGCAATAACGCCAGAAATGGTCATGATCAGCATTAACCAATGGAGCTTTTTTTTTGCAACCCAAAACATCCAACAGTAAACACAAATCACAGTACCATTTGTAATCTCTTGACCGAAGGAACAATAGGAGGCTAACCAAGAGCCATCCGTAAATGCACCAAATGGGGTTCCTAAGAATACAACAAGAACCTGAACCATAACTAACGTATGATAATCCCATTTGCGTTTGGTGCCTGAATTCATTTAATAGATTCCATCCTTTCTAAAAAGCCCTAAAAAAAGTAGCTAGGAAAGGTTATTGCTTAAATAACGGATCCTGTTACTATAATTGTATATGATGTATTCTAAGACCACGATATAACATTAAAAATATTTAGGCGATGATTATTAAAAAGTATAAGATAATTAAAAAAAAATATGTCTTTCAATTTATCTATAATCCCAATTTTTGTATTACTGCGTTAATAGGCGGATTAGTTGGTTTTGTAGTAGGTGGCGCAGTGGGCGCTCTCTCTGGCGGTTTTATTGCTTATCATCTACAATTTCTTAGTGGTTGTGTCACTTTGTCTTGGGGGATTGATCCTAATATAATTTTAGGCATCATTGTTGGTATAGAAATAGGGGCTGGTATAGGTGCCGTCATTATTGGATTATTAACTATTTTTAAAATATATAAAGATGCACACTCTTTATCTACTTTCTTGAAAAAAAATACCCAGGAAATATTATTCCGTTCTTTAGGTTTCAGCTTTGAATTAGCAACTGGAATGGGTTTGGGTGCTGTTATCTTTAGTTTAAAAAATCCAGGTTATGGAACTATCGTTGGCGCTTTTGTTGGCTTAATTATAATGTTATTAACATCTATTTTTAAAAATGTCAGTAAGTAAATTTAAGGATCAGCAATTCCCGCTCTACGTCAGAATGCAACGGAGCAAGCGGTTAAGTTTAGATGCTATTCGCAACCTGCATAAACACTCAAGTATTATTGTTGCAATAATAGATTCAACTGATGCGGATTAATCGAAACAATACTGGTGGAGGTTTTGGGCCATTGTTTGAATTGACCTTTGAATAGTCGCTTATGGCAAAGCCATCGATCCCCATTCGGAAATCGAAGGCCTGGCAGGCTACATATATGCGATGTGCGGCAGTAATCGTGAGCATCCTTTTTACCCCTTGAAAAATGCGCGCAGTATAACTTACTCAGCACTCGTGATTCATCTATTGTTTCAAGTAAGATGAAAATTTGCTCCCAGATATTATCGGGGGTCTTTTCATTTGGCTTTTTTTTGCCCAATCGCCATGCATTAATGGACTCAGTAACAGTTTTAAGTGAAATGGTGGTTTGGTGTTGGGAAGTGGAGGCTTTTTTTAACGAGAGTCTTTGGTGCCGGTCATGTCGTCATCAGGCATTCGAGCACCACCAACTGTCCCATACCTCTTGCTTAGTGCATACCAAAAATCTTACTATTCAATTTTATTGAAATTGATTACAATCCAAAACTATTTTAATAGACTTGCTTTGCTAAGCGTCAATATTATTGGAAATAAATCATGTATCGCATATTATTGTTGATAGGATTACTATCAAGCTCACTTGGGTTTTCTGCGTCAATAGTATGCCCAGAAAATCGATGTATTGCTGTTGTCAATGCGGGAAACTCAGGATCTCGATTGCAAATATATCAATTTGAGTTGAATGATAACAACTTTCCAATTAATATAAAAAATGTATTTTCTAAAGCGATAGACCCTGGACTTGCATCCATTAACTTAAATCAGAAATCAATTACTCAATATTTATCGTCGCTCTTTTCAGAAGTGTCAGATCAAAATATACCGGTCTATTTTTATGCAACAGCTGGAATGCGAATGCAGAGCTTCCCTAGGCAACAAGGATATTATTACCTTGTAACAAACTGGTTTTCTACTCAATCTCAGTGGCAACTTGTGGTAGCCAGAACTCTAAAAAGCGAAGAAGAAGCGTTATTTGGATGGTTGGCGGTCAACTATGAGTTAGGAGCATTAACTTCATCGACTGCTCCATTAGTAGGTGTCATCGATTCAGGAAGTGGATCCGTACAAATTTCTATTCCTTCGCAGAATACACAATCTATGCCTTCAAAAGATTATACGGACATATCCATTTATGATCGGCATGTGTCACTTTTTACACATGGCTTTTTAGGACTAGGGCAGGATGAGATTAGAAGCCAGTATTTGGATAATGAAGCTTGCTTTTCTAAAAATTATCCTCTGCCTAATGGAGCATTAGCAATAGGCGATCTTCACTTATGTAAACAGCGCATAAGACCGCTCATCAATGAGATTCACCAAGTCAATGATATCGTTCAATTAGCAATTCAACAAAATCCTGAGCAGACATGGTATATTATCGGTGGGATTAGTGCGATGCTACAAGAAAGGCCATTTGCGTTTGATGACAATAAGTTTACAAGCAAGGAACTTGCCTTAAAAGCAAATCAGCAAGTGTGCCAGCAAGACTGGGGTATTTTAAGTACTATTTATTCCACAAATAAATACTTATTCGCCAATTGCTTGAATGCTTCTTATTTTTATTCTCTTATTGTGGAAGGGTTTGGTATCAGTCAGACGCAGCCTATCCACTTTATATCGAAGAAAATTAGCACAAATGACTGGACATTGGGAGCCATTTTATATCAATACAAGAGATAATGATGCCTATTTCACCAACCATTATGTATATTTTTTGGGATTCTGCAGGGACATACTAATAACACAACCTGGGTATGCAATTGTCAACACGCAAATTGATAGTTTTTTTCCCCATGTTTTTTACATGATACATCGCTATATCGGCATGCTTCGGGCAGATTGATGGTTGACAGCATTTATTTTACTTTCACAATTGATAATGATGATTGCATCTGACGCTGCTTGGAACAACGTTTGAAATTTTGTTCATTTTGTTTCATGTGAATTCGACATATAATAAATGGCTTCTATGATGGCTTCATTAGAGCAATTCTTATGAGGTACATTTGCTTCCTTGCATAAACCACCATGAGGCATTAATCCTTTACCAATACCTACTCTGTATAATAAATAATCCGTTGATGTTTTAAATTGGGTGGGATTATTTTTTGATTCGTTCGCTGCTTTTTTAAATCGTTCGGCCCATGCCTTTTTATTAAAGGCAGCGGGAGCGTGCATTCCAATTGCAAGTTTCGGGGCATGGCATTTTTGACACGCTATTTCATAGGTCGTTTTACCTAAATTACTGGCTAAAAGAGCACCATTAAATCCAATAAGCAAAATAAATAATATAGCTTTCAAATTAAACTCCTGTAATAGCATCTGTAGACGGGGCTAATAACCCGCTAATAAATGGCGCAGGCCGAGAGTACCCCTAAAAAATCCCATCTCATCTGATAGACATCACAACAGGTTATAAAAAAAACAATTCGACAAATTAATCTAAAATTAAGGGACTAATGAAACCCGC
>CANJHO010000139.1 GCA_947474165.1 Legionellaceae bacterium | reverse complement strand
ATATGAAAGCCTGAAAGATCTCATTAGGCCCGGTCTAGATCTCTTGGTCATTGATGAATTAAATTCACCGACCCATGGCCAATATGACAAGGTGGGATTACTCAATAGCCGATGTATCGCCGCTTTTATATGTGCAATACAACTCAATTGCAGAGAAGCCATCATGATGGATGATAACATTGAGCAACTCCATTTCACCCTATCTCAAGCGACTGCGCCGCACAACTGGGACACTTGTTTTAATCAACTGGCTCGGCAATTACAAGACACCAATGCAGTCTACTCAAGCCTTGAAACCCTGCGAACCCACCAACTCTACAAAATAAGAAAAATAGGGACTTTGGGTTCAAAAGTCTTTATGTTTAATTTAAATAGGTTAAGCCCCCACTTCAGTAGCGATGTGAATCATTGTTTTATGCCATTTTTCCCATCAGCTGCCAATGCATTTTGGGGTGAGGATTACTATTTTCAACTCTTTTTTAATCATCTTTTTTCACACCATGTGCCCGTTCATCACCTATTACCCAAGGACCAATTTAGCATTAGCCGTGCTAAATCACATAAAAATGCTTGCCGACCCACACTCAGACCAATCGATGCGCTTTGTCATACCGAGTTCACTGATTTATTTGAAGCAAGGGATGCTCATCTTTTTAATGAATCAATAATGGATGCGATAGACAAATTAAGAAAAATCATTAAAAAAAATCTCAAATGGCATTCAAAAATGACCGATAAGGTCCTATCAACCCCTTTAATGGAAAAACATGCCTTTGTTAATGGCCTTCAATTTGATAAGCCCACTGTATTACCTCCGGTACACCATGATGATTTTCTTGATGTCTTAAGTGAGGCATTACAGAGTCTATTATTACTTTCAGGCGGCAATGGGCCTTATAAAGGGCCCTTTCAACCACGAAGTGCAACAGTGGTTATAAACTAAGCTACAGCTAGAGTGAGCCACGGAAAGTTGATAGTCTCAAAGTGCGAACAAGGAGATTATCATGCCACAAGGGTACCATCACGTGACTCGAGACATAAGATCTCAAATTTATGCGTTAAAAGCAACCGGGACATCATTACACAAAATTTCCGCTATTGTTAAGCGTCATGTATCGACGGTAAGCCGTGAAATTAAGCGTAATACTGGCGGTAGAGGCTATCGTTATAAACAAGCTGATGCAAAGGCTGCAGAACGTCGAGCAGATGCAAGTCGCACACCTCAAAAACTCACTCCGACGCTTGTAGCAATCATCGAAGAAAAGCTTATGGAAGAGTGGAGCCCCGATCAAATTTCAGGGCGCTTAAAAGACAAAGATATCGCCAGTATTAGTCATGAGAGTATTTACCAGCATATATGGAAAAACAAGCGTGCTGGCGGAGTTCTGTACAAGCAGTTGCGTCATAATGGTAAAAAGTACAACAAACGCTCTTCCGGTAAAGCTGGTCGTGGTTGTATTCCAAATCGTGTAGATATTACTGAGCGCCCTCAAATCGTTGAACAGAAGGCGCGTATTGGCGATTGGGAGGGTGACACAGTAATTAGCGCCGTCAGTAAAACAGCAATTTTAACCGTTGTTGATCGCCATTCAAAATTCACCCGCATAAAAAAACTTGGGCGAAAAACTGCTGAGAATGTACGTACTGCAATGAAAGAAGTAATGAGCTCATTACCTTATCCAGTTCTCACTGTGACCTATGACAATGGCATGGAGTTCGCTGCCCACCAAGGCATTGCAGCCGACCTAAATGCACATTGTTATTTTGCAGCCCCCTATCATTCTTGGGAGCGTGGATTAAATGAACACACGAATGGTCTGATTCGACAATATCTCCCCAAATCAGTGGATTTTAAAGACGTAACAGATGATGAAATCCAAGCCATTGAAGACCGTTTGAATAATCGTCCCCGTAAGGTCCTAGGCTATAAAACCCCCATGGAAGTTATGATGGTGCATCCAAACTTCCAGACATCACGGCCACTAACGCTGGATGGATAAAGCTTCAAGTTCCGTGTGTCGCCCCCTTTACCCACAGGGTCAACAGGCCTATTCGCACTCCATTGAAGGGTGCTACTGACCTATTGACTTGTGGATAAAGGGGGCTCGGGTATACCGGATTCAACCTGACCATAAAGAAGTATTTTTAAACAAATTATTGCGAAATCAAAATTAAGTAAGATATACTGAAAAAAACAACCACACACACACCTTGGGATCAATTTTCCGGCCCCATCACTTTAGCAACTCTGTTGCACTTCACTGTTGAATCGGCGAAGGACTATTTCGGCCCTATCAAGTTAGAATTTTAAAAGAAGTCCATGACCAATTAAGACAATCTCCCAATGGATGTAGTGGTATTATTCAGATGGCAACCGGTACCGGAAAAACCTATATCCAGATTTATTTGGCTATTTGTGCTCTACTAACAGGAACCCAACGACCTATTGTGATTGTTACCCCACAAATGCAATTGGTGAAGCAAGCCTATCAAGATTTCATTAACCTGCTTAAAGCGCTTCCTGAGCCACTCATCAGTGCAGCACAAATCCTAAAAGTAGACTCCGATCACAGCTCAATTTCAAGTCAACTACTCATTAAAACCTCAACACTAAAAGATAAATGTTTTGCTATTATTGTTTGTCAAGATAGCTATGAAAAAATACTGGATTCAACAGATCCCGGCGCTGAAATTTTTAAATTTCCCGCCATGCTCTTGATTGATGAATTTCATTTATCACCCACCTTGATTACAAAATTTAAATCCCGTGAAGGCTACAAAGAGAATGCTCTTATTGCAGGACTCTCTGCAACACCCAGTGAACAGCTCAACGAAGAGGATGATTTCTTAAGCGTCTATAGTAGAAAAATGGCCGTGGCAGATGGCCAATTAGCCCCCTTTGTATTAGGCCGATTTCCTTGTAACTATCATCGTAAAAATGTATCAGCCCTTATCGATAACATGCCGCACCTGTTAAACAATCATCTGATGCCTGATGGACAACGATTAGTAGAACAAAAAGGCATCATTTATGTTCCCTATAATGATGATGAAATTGACTACTCAAGCCAATTAAAAATGGTCTTGGAAGAGGCAGGGATATTGTGTTTTGAAATTAATGCGGACCAACCCGACTACAAAAAAAATCTAGAATCGTTCAAAAAATGTGCCACACCAACCAAAATATTAATTTGCAAAAATATGGCCAAAGTCGGCTTTAGTGACAATGAAATCAACTGGGTCATCTATCTGCAAAATGGCAGTGCAGAGCAATTTTGTCAATCCGTCGGCAGAGCAATGCGACGATGGCCTAATCATCCGAATAAAATTGCCTACGGAATAGCCTTTCATAATGTAGACACGCGTTTGGTCTTTGAAGCGGGCAATACCTGTGATATTCAGCTACCTAAAGCACCTGATGACGATCTAATCCGTTATCAACTTCAAGAAGTCATCGACCTTGATGAAAGAGAGCCCAAACCTAAGCGACACTGTGTTTCAGCGGCTAGCATCGATTCAGAAGAAAGTTGTGTATCGATGGACGTTGTTGAAACAACCACGCCACCAAGCCCAAGGGCAGAATTGATCCCATTTCAATTTTTTCAGGCTCACAGTTTACCGATTGCAAACGGTGGAGCACCCAACTCAGCTTTAGACAGTGAGGAATGGACAGTGGAAGTATTACAAACATCCCTTTAAAGAAAAAGAATATATTAGGGGCTGTTGACCAGGGCAAAATCATGGGTGCTTATAAAATATCATGTAGGGTGTGCAAAGCGCAGCGTGCACACCTTTGTGCTGAATCTGGTGGATCGATTGATTTATACAGCACCCGAGGCGAAACCGAGGGTTTGAGCTGCTCGCAGTAAGGTGATGTTTACTTAGGCACAGATGTTAAAATATTGCACTGAACTGCTCCCTTCTCCTGTTTTGGGAGAAGGGCTGGGGATGAGGGTGCTAATGTGTGACTCGGTTTCGAGTAATGCCAATATTTGCTCCATTACTCCCGGCGTATTCTGAAAAACGTCATTATTCCAAACCCTCAATATCTGATAACCACGGGCTTCCAAGACGCTTGTACGATGGTCATCATATTCAGTCGCATCCATATGTTGGCCGCCGTCTATCTCAACGATGAGTTTTTTTTCGCGACAAACAAAGTCTACGATGTAATTATCAATAGCTTGCTGTCGAACAAATTTATACCCGCCCAAGCGCCTACTTCTCAAATAATACCACATGCGGTTTTCTGCGAGGGTCATGTTTTGTCTTAAATCTCAAACTCGTTCCTTCATGTTCCCTCTAAAAATTTTGTTTTAATATAAACTCGAGTGTCTTATTTCCCTACCAGCCTTTTTGCGTAATGCTTTTAATCCCACATTTAACACATCAAAATTTGATTCAAAAGCTGTTGGTACATCCTCGTTCATTTTCAAACCATCCATGTCAAGCGATTAAAAACAGTTAGATAAATCAATCGGCTACGCTATTTTAATGAAAAATCGTAAATTTACTCGAAATCGAACCACATATTAGTACCCTCATCCCCAACCCTTCTCCCAAAACAGGAGAAGGGAGCAGCTCAGTACAATATTTTAACATCAGTGCCTAAGTAAACATCACTTCTAATGAGAAAGCCCTGCTTTACTCACACATGCATTCAATTTCCTATCCTTTATTTTTTGGAAAATCCCAGTGTATCAGAGGAGATGATCAAAAAAATACTTGAGGAATCCATGCCTAATATGTGGGGTTATTACCAGAAACACACCTCTGAACCCATCACGTACGCAAAAATATGTTAAATCCATTGATATACACTGCGCGGGGTCACAATTTCAGATAATCTTGCCCAGGGTGTTTTTACGCGTGATTTTTATTTTTTCTGTATTTGATGAGACCCACGCTTCCCAAGCAGCAACATTCGTAGAGCCAAAATCTTTATGACTCAATTTTTTTAAAATAAGATAAGCAAAATCATGATTATTGGGTTGCTTTAACCGAAGAAGGGCGAGAAGCCGCTGACCACCCTCTTTGAGAATCAATTGATGAGCAGAAGGCATGTCTGATGTTACAGATAAAATCCCTAGCGCTTTATTTCTATCAGTCGTGTAGGGTGAATCCAAAGCATCTAAAAAAGGCCTAGGATCAATATCTGAAATTTTTGCTTTTAATATCGTCGTCCCAATCACTCGCATCACATTATTTCTAACCCCATCATCCCTATCATTCACATGAACCGATAACACCTTAATAATTTCGCGAGGATCACTAAAATGCCCAACTAAAAACGCCGCCGCAGCACGCCGCTCTGGATTCTTGTCTTGATTTAGTGTGTTAAGAACCAGTGCTTTTTGTTGAATAACACCCGTATTAAACACCCTTAAATACGGCTTTAGTTGAGGATGCCCAAACCCCTCTGCACAATGATAAACAGGACAAGAGGAATACGTTTTCAATTCATGATTTAAAATCAGCCTCATGCCGATAGCCTCATAATTGATCATATCATCGATCAAATCAGGGGCATGCTTGATCTTTTTGTGATCATTGATTTTCTCTGAGGTATCATTTAAAAAGCGCATTCTCTCAGGCTGATTTTTATTAATAATTTCAATTGTGGTACAGACTGCATTATTCTCTGGATAAACAACCGCTTGAATCTGTGCATATAAATAACCATTCTCTTTAATCATATTTTTTAAGACACGTCGCTTGATTCGCCTTAAGTTATCTATTGAAGTCGTTGCACTATCCAATTGATGTGTGTCAGACAGTTGCTGCAATCCCTTATCAATTGCTGTAAATTCCTTGGCATATTTTTTTAAAATTTTATTGGATTCTTGCTGATCGATACCATAAATATCAATGGCATAAGCATTCAAAAACAAAATCATGTTAAATATAAAAAATAAAATTTGTCTCATCGTTATTCCCTTATTCTTAATGTTTTTTTCCGTATTTAAGTAATACCGCGCAGAGTATAGAATTCTGAACGAGCCTTAATATAAGATCCCATCTTTTTATCCAACATCTTTTTATTGGACCCCTTATAAAAAGAAGCCCAATAATCCTATAAAAATTAAAAATCAATCACCACATCAATATGAACTTCTGTTGGCTGGCCACTGCCTGCAGATCCTCCAAAGGTTTGGTGGTGACAAGTATGCATCCCCCCAGAAACACTTTGCAAATCATCATGATTAATAATTTTAGACAAACTATAAGCCAGGACTCGCTCTTCTTTCTTTTCCATTATATATCTCCATTGTTTAAGTGAACTTATCAATTAAAATCCATTTATTGCTAAGTTCGATTATTTTACTCATTCTTCCCTAATTCTTTCCATTCCTAATTTAATCGAGCCGTTGAGAAAAAAGTATCGACCAAACCACCACCAAGGGATACCGATACACGCCAATCAATGCT
>CANJHO010000138.1 GCA_947474165.1 Legionellaceae bacterium | reverse complement strand
CTAGTACCGTTTCCACTTGGTTTTGACAGGTAGCATCTTATCTTGCATTCATCTATAGGTTTTGTAAGCTCTAAAAAATGCTCAGATTAGCGGTGCTAGTCCTGCGCTTTTTTAGAGCTTACAAAACCTAAATCTAAACGCAATCTAAGCGCTACCTGTCAAAACTAAATGGAAACGGTACTAGCTATATTAAAGATAAGCTTTTAGTTTGGGTCGATGCTGTTGAGCGCGAAGGTATTCAAAAAATACGCAAAACACCTGGGTTTCACGATGAGCCTTTAAAAGGTGATAGGGCGGGGCAACGTTCCATTCGATTGAGTAAGGCGTATCGTGCGATTTATATGGAAGAGCCGAATAAAGAAATTACTATTATTTTGGTGATGGAGGTAAATAAACATGACTATTAAAGCGAAAGAATATTTAGAAAAAGAACAAGGTCGTTTAACGCTTGGCCGAACGCTTCGTGCCATACGTCTTGGAGAGGAGGAGAGTCAAACTGATTTTGCCAGTAAATTGGGCATTTCTACTCAATACCTTTGTGATTTGGAACATGGTAGAAAAATTGTTTCTGCAAAAAAAGCCAAACATTTTGCGATAGTATTAGGTTATTCGCAGGTGCAATTTATAGCTTTGGCTATACAGGATTCATTAGAGCATGATGGAATACACATGTTGGTTGAATTACAGGCCGCATAAATTTATCATGGTCTATGTGAATTTGACATCTGCTGTTCTATCTTTTCGAGAAACGACTCTACAGATAAACGGTTTCCATAATAACCAAAACTCGTGATTGCTATTTGAATACTTTCATTATCAGCAAACCTAACTGTCCAAGCAGGATCATCATGATGAGTTGTCATGATTGGTTTTTCAACCGTAACATCAGGATGTTCAAAAACTTGATTGACCCTGTCTTTTAGTCGGTCTTGCAATCTGGTGTTTTTTTTAATCACAGTACGTATTAATTGGTTCACCTTTAAATACAATTTCAATTTGAGGCATATTAGGTTCCACATACTTGTTTAAGTTTTTTTATTATAGATCAAATTTATATCTATTGTAATACAAAATTCGTAAAAATGAAAATTTAAAAAACAGATTGGTTGGATTAATGTGTTTCAAATAAGGATACGGATTATTCAGTGTGATAGATTTTGCATTAAGCTCAGTTCTATCCAGGCGACAGTTCTGGCCTAGCATAACCTACATGATGTTTTTTGAACACTCATGTTTTAGCCCTGGCGGGTTTGTACCCCGGGCTACGCTAATAAATTTTTTAACCCCGCCAAATGCGCCGCAGCCACCGCCCTTGACTTTTCCTCATTGCGCTCACTGGCTTTACCAAACCACTCCAAACTATCTTGAGGTAATTCCTCTAAAAAACGGCTGGGAAGACAGGCTTGCATTTCACCCCCTCGCCGTCGTTGCCTCGCTAAAGTTAAACACAGTGTTTTTTGGGCTCGCGTTATTCCCACATAAGCAAGGCGACGCTCCTCTTCTATCTGCTCATCCTCGATGCTCACGCGATGGGGCAATAATTCCTCTTCCATTCCCACCAAGTAAACATGAGGAAACTCTAATCCTTTGGAGGCATGCAAGGTCATTAATTGCAAGACCTCTGCATCATGACCATCGGATTGCTCGAGGATATCAATCAGTATTAATTTGTTAACCACATCAGCTAAACTACTGCCCTCTTTCTTCGCCAATAATCGCCCAACCCAATCGACTAACTCCCAAACATTGTCCATGCATTTTTGTGCTTTCAATGGCGTATCACATTGCTCATCGACATGGGCCTCATATCCCCCCTCAACCACCATGTCGCGCAACACCCCTACCAGAGGCTCATCAGACTGACAGCGTTGTTTAATGCGGTATAACCACTGTTTAAACGTATACAACGCGGCACGGGGTTTGTCGCCTAACTGTTCCGTTAAAGCCAAATGATCACAACAAGCATAAAGGCTTTGGCCTCGAATTTTTGCGTACTCGCCCAATGCACTCAATGTCGCCTCACCAATCCCGCGTTTGGGCGTATTAATGACCCTTAAAAAAGCCGCATCATCAGTTTCATTGCACAATAATTTTAAGTAGGCAAAAATATCGCGTATTTCCGTCCGAGCAAACCACGATTGCCCGCCACTAATGTGATAAGGAATCCCATGATGACGCAATACTTTTTCAAATGCGCGGGATTGGTGATTCCCACGATACAAAATAGCATAGTCGCCATAGCTGGTTCGATGCCGTAATTTATGACTGATCAAATCAGCCACCACCTGAGTCGCCTCGCCTTGCTCATCAAGACAACACAACACCCGAAGCATTTCGCCATGACCTAGCTCACTCCATAGTTTTTTAGTGAACAGATGGGGATTTTTCGCAATCAATTGGTTCGCGGCCTGAAGAATTCGCCCGGTAGAGCGGTAGTTTTGCTCTAATTTAATGATCTTTAATGCGGGATAATCGTGTTGAAGTTGGGCAAGATTTTCAGGCTTGGCGCCGCGCCAGGCATAAATGGATTGATCATCATCCCCCACCACCGTAAAATGTGCCCGCATACCAACCAATAATTTTACAAAAGTATACTGACTCACATTGGAGTCTTGATATTCATCGATGAGCAAATGACGAATCTTGTTTTGCCAATAGGCCAATCGGTCTGAGTGTTCAGCCAATAACGCCACCGGCAATCGAATTAAATCATCAAAATCCACCGCATTATAAGCTTGTAAGGATTGCTGATAACAAACATAGATAGCAGCTGCCTCTTCATGAAGTACGCTCTCTGGCGTTTGTTGTAATACCGCCTCAGGGGCTAGCATTTCATTTTTCCAATGGGAAATTTTTTGTAATACTTGCGATAAATAATCACGCTCATTGGCGCGTGCTGGTGGCACCTGCCGCCGTAACAATTGGAGGCAATCCTCCGTGTCAAAAATGGAAAAGCCACGCTTTAAACCACAATGCGAAACATCGCGTTTCAAGATCTGCAAGCCTAAGGTATGAAAGGTTGCTATTTTCAAACCATGGCGCGCTTTTTTATCCATGGTTAAAGCCACGCGCTGTCGCATTTCATGGGCCGCTTTATTGGTGAAGGTCACAGCAAAAACACTATGCGCCGCATAACCACACTGCTCGATGAGGTAGGCGATTTTTTGGGTAATCACACGGGTTTTACCACTGCCAGCGCCTGCCAGCACTAACAAAGGCCCATCAATATATTTCACTGCTGCCATTTGTTGCGGATTTAACATGCGGTTTTTCGGTATGCAAAAAAAGTTGTTGAAGTATACCAAGCAATCCATCGACTTTGTGGTAAAATTTGCACTTTCTTCGTAATGACATCAAAACATGAAAGAATCTGATACCCTGCAACGTTTCTTATTTGAACACGCCAACATCCGCGGTGAAATTGCACATCTAGATGAAACCTATAAAAACATCCTGCATCAACACCCCTATCCTCCCGTGGTAAAAAAGCTCTTGGGCGAAGCCTTGGTGTCTTGTTTATTACTGGCAGGGAGTATCAAATTTGAAGGGGATGTCAGCTTGCAATTTCATGGCGACAAGCGCCTACCGTTGTTATTGGTCCAATGTAATCATCAACTCCAACTCAGAGCCTTTGCCAAATATCAAGACGATGCTGAAGGCATTGATTATAGTAGCGCTTTTCTAGAGGGAAAGATGGCGCTGATCATTCAACAAAACAATACAACACAAGCCTATGAAAGTATCGTGCCGATTCTTTCCACCTCAATGAGTGAGAATTTAACCCACTATTTTGCTCAATCAGAGCAAGTGGCAACCCAAGTATGGCTTGCTGTTAATGAGAATAGCGCGGCCGGCATATTGCTACAACTTATGCCAGGTCAAAACACCCAACAACGAGAAACATTCTGGGAATATGCCGTCATGCTCGGCCAAACCATTCGAGATGATGAGCTTTTAATGCTCGACAACCCCACCCTCCTGCACCGCCTATATCATGAAACTGAATTGCGCCTTTACACGGCCCGATCCGTTTGTTTTCAATGCCGTTGTAATCTTAACAAAATGAAACAGGTCTTAACGGTTTTAGGCGAAGAAGAAGTTCAACAACTATTAAAAGAAAAAGGACACGTGGAGATTTCTTGTGATTTTTGTAATCAAAAATATATGTTTGATCCGATTGATGTGACTTTATTATTCAAACAATGAGCCATCATTTTCCAAAACAACAACCTTATCCAAGCGATCCATAGAACACTCCACAGTGAGCCCCATCATGGTATTTTTTTTAAATCACGATAAAAGTTCTCATGAATACCAAGCGCCAACAAAAGTCTATTCAACGGATCCCATTCATAAGCCAACAGAAATTCATGACGATACATTTTAAATTTATAAACAAACACACCCGCTAAATCACCTTTTTTCTCTTCTCCAATAGTAGGGTTCTTAACAATCGCTAAAATTGCTTCATTGACCATTGCCTTGTGTTCTTGATGAAGCTTTTTATAAACCCTTTTAAAGGATGGCATTTGCTTAATAAGGATATCAGTCACCTTTACCCTCAAAATGAAAAGGTTCAGCTAAGTATCTATCTTGTCGCTTAGACAAGAGCGTCTCTTTAATAAATTCAATCGGCAAATCGGGGTTATCTAGCGCACATTTACCCAAATTGGCCCAAAACTCAATTTGATGCGGAATAGATCTAAATTCAGCGCGTGCCACTTTTTTAGCTTCATTATAAATCAGCTCATCAATTCTTATTGGAATACCCATGTCATCACCTACAAATGTAATTAAATGCTACATTTGTAGTATAGTTCAAGGCCCTTTTTTTTGCAAATTTGACATCACACGCACTTTGGCTTTCCCCCATATCGCCATGAGTTCATCAAAGGAAAATCCATTCAAATGGGTTAAACCTTGCTCTTCTGAAATGGCTTTGACGGCATTCAATCGCCGTTCAAATTTATCCAAAGTGTCTGCCAACGTCTGTCTAGGACTTAAGTTACAAAAAACACATAATGAAAATACCGCATGCAACAGATCACCTATTTCTTCTTGTAATTCTTTTTGATTGGCCGCAAGAACGCCTTGACCTAGGTGCTCATTAATTTCAAGGCACTCGCTTTGTATTTGCGACATGATCTGATCCGTGTTTTCCCACCGAAACCCAAACGCTGACGCCTCGTTTTCCAAATCAACAACTTTATCCAACAGCTCCATAACCCACTCCCCTACCAAACAGCTTGTAATTTCTTTAACGAAACCGCATGGGGTGCAATGATCTTATCCCCTTTAGCCTCCCATAAATTAATTGACGTCACACTCACGCCAACCTGTTTTGCAAACTCATTTTTAGTGAGTTGCAGCTGAATACGTTTTTCTAAAATCGCATGTCCTGTCAGACGCGTTGGGAAGTTCATAGGGGTATCCGATGTTGAGTTACTTGTCGGCTCTTCGGCCGTTTCAAAATTAAATAAATCAGTGAATGCCTCATCATCCAATCGTTTTCGTCGACCAGACTGGGTTGATGTCACATCAAGCACCGCTTGATTCACATCAATTAACTCTTCAAATTTCACCCCACGTAATTTAAACAACTGGGCAGGATCCGCATCCAAACGTGAGCCGACACCATATAAAACGGCCGCCACATGCTTACACATCGTCGCCCAATCAGGGCAGTCACAACTTAACGTTAAATCATGTGCCAAAGGAAATAAGCCCCCCTCTGGATGACACACAACATCCATCACGCCGCTTGATATCTTGCCTGACAACAAATCAAGCAATGAGCTGATTTTTCCCCTGCATGTGTTTTTAATAGCATGCCATTTTTCATGCACCAACGGTTTAATCTTAATCGTAATGTTATAAATTGAACTGCCAGAAACCATTGCCTTCACCTGTCCTTCATTGATTTCAAGATGACATACCGAACCATTGCGCACATAGGTGCGCCCTCTGGGTAATCGATTATCATGATCACAAAACGATTCCATGTGAGAACACCAAGCGTTACCCCAAAATGTGCGAGCAATCGTACGCCCTTGAATTTCAATGGGTTGAATAACATGGCCTTTCTTTGTTAATTGTTGCATTTTTTTTGCAGCAATCGCTCGTCGCGTGCCAACAGGAACATAAGGTGCCCATCTCATACAGCTATCCCCTCATTTATCATTTGATTCATATCCAAGCGCACTAAATCGAGCAATTGCTTATCATTCATTTCAGTCAACAACGATTCCCCATTCACCTGTAACACATCCGTTGCCAACGATACTTTTTCGGTAATGAGTTGGTCTATTTTTTCCTCAATGGTGCCTTTACATATCATTTTATGCACCAGGACGTTACGTTTTTGCCCAATACGAAAAGCGCGATCGGTCGCTTGATTTTCAACGGCAGGATTCCACCAACGATCAAAATGAATCACGTGACTCGCCGCCGTTAAATTAAGTCCCGTTCCTCCTGCTTTTAAGGACAACACAAAAAACGGCGGTCCTTGTTCATTTTGAAATTGATCCACCAACTGTTTGCGTTTTATAACCGGTGTTCCCCCATGGAGTATTAAACCTTCAGCACCAAAACGCTGTTCTAAAAAAGCCGCGATTGGCACGGTCATTTCTCGATATTGAGTGAAAATTGAT
>CANJHO010000137.1 GCA_947474165.1 Legionellaceae bacterium | reverse complement strand
CGTTGAATGTTCTATTGATCAAGTTGACCCCTCATTGCTTAGCATCA
Organism: Legionellaceae bacterium; assembly: GCA_947474165.1. Lineage (GTDB taxonomy): Bacteria > Pseudomonadota > Gammaproteobacteria > Legionellales > Legionellaceae > CANJHO01. The sequence goes on along the minus strand of CANJHO010000137.1, from coordinate 6,697 downwards.
GTGAACCTGCTGTAGAAGAGACACTGTGCTCTGATCTATTGAAATCGAATTGTTTAGTCACCAACCAACCAGATTGGGGTAGTCTCCAAATCACCTACAAAGGTAAAAAAATAAACCGGGAGGGGTTGTTAAAGTACCTTGTTTCCTTCCGAAATCACAATGAATTCCATGAGCAGTGTATCGAACGAATTTTTATAGATATCATGCACCACTGCCATCCAGAATCATTAACAGTCTATGGCCGATATACCCGTCGCGGTGGGCTCGATATTAATCCTTATCGAACAACCGAAAAAACGGGCTTTGAAGCTAAAAATACTCGATTAATTCGGCAATAAGGAACAAAAAATGATACGTTTTATCCTGTTATTTACTGCATTAATTCTCACAAACCTCAATGCCAATGCTCAATCTATACAAGGTTTTTTCTTTTTTGGTGACAGCCTAACGGACAGCGGGTATCAAAATAATAATCCAGCACTAAAAAATAGTAATAAAAGTCCGCTATGGACCTCACCCAATGGGCACACCTGGGCTTATTATTTTCTAAAGCACCAGGCACAACAAACACCCCATGCCAACACCACACTGCTCCCCAATAACATGATTGCAAAAGCGCTCTACAACCCTGTTCCTACGCATATCAACCCCAAGCTAGATGGTAATAATTTTGCAGCCGGTGGATCGACAACAGAAGGGCCTGGCGTCCTTAACAGCAAGGTCTACAAAGCACCATCTCTCCTCGAGCAAGTTGATTATTTCGTAAATACCTATGCACCTCAACATGCCATTGCCATCTCGCAACAAGAATATTTACTATGGTCAGGTGATAATAATCTGATGAAAAAACTAGTGATTGAAATGACCATTGAACACTTGCTGCAAAGATTATATTTAACTAGGCCAGCAGCCGCGATTGACCTTTTTGATTTTAAAAAATTATCCACCCGATTTTCAAAAACTGAAGCACAGATTGCCGACAATCTATTCACAGCCGTTAGCCTACTTAAGAAAGCCGGCGCCAAAAAAATAGTGGTTTTATTATTACCCGATGTGGGCGATACCCCACTCATTAAAAAACTAACTCAAGATTTAAACAACAATGGCAGCCACACCCTCACTGCCAGAGAATTTTCAACCCAGATGAGTATCGTAACCAACACCACCAATCAATTAATTCAAAAAAAACTAACCCATCAGCAAGTGGCAATCATCGATGTCAATGACATACTACACCCTTTAATGAGCCTGAAAACACCCACCTACTTTCAAGAAAAACCGTCAAAATTTGGCCGTCAACAAACTTTTTTAATCTTTAACAGTAAAAATACAGCCTGCCCTACCAACGAACTCGCACTCACCTGCATCCCCAATACCGAAAAAGCAGCGCACTACCTTTTCGAAGACTTAGCCCACCCCACAGATCAAACCCATCAGATGATAGGTGATTATGTCTACTATCAATCAGAATTAGACTTCAAAAAGATAGGTTTTCAATAAATATGGGGGGTAGATTAAATCAAAGCCCCCCATATTGTTAAATACTGAGAGAGCGCCCCGTTTCACTCCTAAAAAACCTTGCGCCCGCTCCTGATGAGGGTTCTGTGCCAGCCAAAGTAAGGCCACCCAACTGCTCAACCATCCCATGTAAAGAGGCTAATAACGATGCTTGAGACGCAACACTTTCTACCAAAGTACGAACCAAGGACTTCATGTCATGTAATTCTGCTTTCAAAATACAAACCTCTTCCGTTAATACATGGATCTGCTGATAGGTATAAGATACTTTGGCTTCCTCTTGCATCAAAAAAGTTTTTAATTCAATCCGATCTGCCTCATCAGAGGCTGGAACACATTGGCTCGGAAGCACACCTTTTGAGTTGGGCCTAATTAAAGCACCTTGCTCTAAAAGCATTTTAACTTGCTCAAATGAACCCATCCCTGCTGCATAATGCAATATAGGTAAATTACTTTCAGCTTCTTCAAAATAAAAATCAACCTTAGCAGTCTGTAATATTAACATCATGGCAATGAGACTATTGATAGAACTCGCATAATAAATGGGTGTGATGATCCACCCATCCAGCAAGCTGAACTCCGGCAAAAATTTGTATTGTTTATGCAAATTAATCAAATAGGCCAATGGCCTGGAGGCCTCCACAACGGCTTCTTCATCATCACCCGCATCATCTACCAAAGCAATCGCATTAACCCAACCACAAGCAGTGATGCAGTGACCTGCGTTGATGAGTTTAGCGAGAACGGCATTGTCTGCATGATGTAATACAGCCAGGTCCATTAGTGTGGCCTCATTATAGTCATTGTTATAACCATAGTGATAAGTATATACCTCTTCAACGTCCTCTCTACGTAGAGGGGCCTGTCGGAAAATAGCCGCTGTCAACTCTCTTTGCTCATTTTGCAATGCTTCGCTACGAAATGATTTATCAGTAAATATTTCATCTTCCATTCCTGAAAATCGATTTAAATAATATTCAGAAATAACCTCATTCAAAACGTGACGAGGCATATTGAGGAGCAACACCTCCTCACTTAAAACGTCTAAATAATGCTGCACAAAACGCTTGTAAGTGTCTGGATCATGAGCCGCTATTGCTTGAGAAAACAAGTATCTCATTGAGGGTTCCATGGGATGCTGGCATGCAATAAAAAAAGTCAACAGCTCCATATGAAGCAACTTTATCACCACCTCCATGGGATTCCAACGCCAACTCTCATCGATTTCTGCCAAGGGATTGGGGAAATAGCCATATTTATTCCTAACAGAAACACAAATCTCCATTAATTGTTTGACCTGCTCAACATCCCCTGCTTCACAGGCTTCTGGCAATGCCAATAATGCCTCATAAGTGGTTCTAACCATCTCGATTGAAAAATCTTCTTTTTTAGACAACCTATAAACCATATTGGCTAATACATTATCCTGCACTGCCGAATTTTCAATCTGAGTTGCCTTCGCTAAATCTTTGAGCCTTGATGCGCTAAAAAACGGCAGCAATCTAAAAAAACCGTCGGATGTTTTAAATAAAGCACTAACAAATTCCGGGCAGGTATGAACAGAAAAAAAATGAAGCATACTATCAATGCTAGATGGATTAATCTTTGTTAAAATATCTGAAATAAGTTTTATTTTAAGCTCAGAAGGCGTGTCATAAAAACCCTGTGAATCACGTCGGTCGGACTCTAATATTGAATGAAATATTAGCTCGCCTGCTTGGGCGAAGGGCGTGGTCATGAGCCAGTCCTTGATTGTTTGTATCTCCTGCTCTCGAATTGTCATTTTAGTCTCTTATATTCTTATCTTAATAGGGCGATCGATCCCAAGTCATTTTAATCACTTCGGTGTGATTTTAGTTTAATCATACAAATAATCAATAAGATAGGTATCAATACATCCATATAAAACCAAGATCCAGCATTACCTGGTGTAAAATTATGATGACTGATCATTTGATAACTATGTCCCACCGCATCACCCCACAACCAGCACGTGTTAGCAATCACCGTCGCCAAACGAAAACCATAACTGGCACGAAAAGATAAAATCGCAATAACCCCAAACCCTAAATCAGCCATTGCCACTTCATATTGAAATGGGCTATTTGCCCAACCAATCGTCGCTGCAGTAAAATCGGGAAAAAATGCATGCATAATAAAGGCATAGATTGCTGTGAAACCCAAGGGTAAGAGGGCAACCCAACGATATAAGATCTCAGTAAATGAGAGATTTTCATTCACCAGATGATGAAGCACTGATAATACAATGGCGATTAACAACATAAACAAACCATAATTATCAAATATCCAAGTAATACCTTGAGTTATCATTTTTTACATCCTCCCTGAAAATCTAAAACCTTAACTAAATCATAAATACAGGACTGACACAAGCATATATGCTCCAGGGCAGCAATTCCCGCCCAAAAAATTCAGTGCAGGCAAGCAGTTAAGCTTGCTCATTGAATCCTGACGCAGGGCGGGAATTGCTGGCTCCAAGGCTAAATTATGGTTGACCAATTGATCATACCTATTTTCATAAGATGCAATATATGATAAAATATTGCATTTACAGCTTCGTTAGAGAACAACATGAAGTATCATCTAATTCCTGGACCCGCAGTATTATCTAGTAAACAGCTAAAAAATAATCCATTAAGATTGGCTTACAACAACTTAAAAGCAGAGATCGAACAGAGTTTAGTTGCGCTACGAAAAAAAGAACCTCATACACATGATGCTCATGTTTATTTTCTTCATGAAAAAACATGCATGGAAGCGCTTTGCTTAAAGCTTCAGGCTAAAGATGAAGTGATCCTCCATGGGGAAGGCCAACCATTCATGATTGGATTAGCAATACCCAGTGAGTTTACTATAAGTCCCTATGCTCTTGCTAGGTTACTTCATGGCTATGGGCTACCAAATTGTGACATTGAACTCAATTTGTTAACTTGTAATTCTGCAAGCCAGTGGGAAGATTTCAATTTTGCAAAAGATACCTCGCAAGCGCTGAGTCATGCTGGCCATCCGAATATCACTGTCTCCGGTTATACCGGATATGTAAAAGTGAAAGGTCGTGGAAAATATTCCGTTACATCTGATCTTAAAGAAGATAGCAAGGGTACGCATGCTTCTCTTCAAGACGCTAAATGCAGCTATAAAGAAGGAAAGGTGCTGGCAAGAGGAAAAACGCTTTGTGATTTTAAATCAATAGAATTTAGCTGGGCGACAGAGTATATCACCAAAGCGATTGAGGATATCGCTATTAGCACCAAAGCGAGCGCCCAAACGTGTGGCAGCGTTGCGAACGCCCCTTCCCCCTTAAGCCACGCAATATCTCCTAAGACTGATTTTTTTGCGAACTTATTTGAAATCGAACCATCCTTCATAAAAAAAGACTCGCACAGTCCTGTCCATGATGATATGAAAGTTGCTAGTACCGTTTCCATTTAGTTTTGACAGGTAGCGCTTAGATTGCGTTTAGATTTGGGTTTTGTAAGCTCTAAAAAAGCGCAGGACTAGCACCGCTAATCTGAGCATTTTTTAGAGTTTACAAAACCTAAAGATGAATGCAAGATAAGATGCTACCTGTCAAAACTAAATGGAAACGGTACTAGGTTCAGGCCTTAGCCCACATTCGGCACCGGCATCTTTTTTAGGAGCCTATTGCAAAATTGCAAATATTTTAAGCGATTAACAACCTGAAGCTGTTTAAAAAAAGTAGGTTTTATCGATCAATGGTCAACAATGTATTTTATGTTCATTTTGAATCCAATATTTCTACTTTACAACGCTCTTTCCGACTACGTACCACACTTTATGCGCGGTATCCAACGATCTTGCCATAACTCCTGGACCCACTACCATTAAGTTAATGAGGTCTTAAATCCACAATAGCCCTCACTAATCCTTCCAAAAGACTTTCCTTAGACCAAAAACTTAAAGCCCTAACACTAAAATAAAACCTCAGCCACTCAATATGGAGTTTAATCAATGTGTGGCCCAAAGGGCATAGAGCTGAAATTTTTAGGATACAACATAGATGACCTGCAATGTGTATTTCTAGACCAAGACATTCAATTGGGTAACAAAAATGGCTTGCAGTAATTTTATTTTGAGACAATTAAAGGAAAATTTCTTATTTCAGGCAAGGATCATTAATAATCAACTAGAATTAAAACAAAATAACTTGCATAATTATAACCCATAAAGTACAATATAAGTAATACGTGTTGTAAAATATTTCGGAGCCAAGCTATGAAATATCATCTAATCCCTGGACCTAGCCAATTAACTAGTGAAGAGATGAAAAATAAAGAGCTACGAGGCGTATTCAACGAACAAAAAAGAAAGCTCAAAAAAGACTTGGGTGTTCTAAAGAAAAATAACCCAGGTGAAAATGATAACAATATTTATTACCTTTATGATGAAGCTTCCATGAGTGCCCTCTGCGAAGCGCTTGATGAGAATGAAGATCCTAGTAATCCTGATGAGTTGATAATCCATGGGGAAGGCCAACCATTCTTGCTTGGATTTGCTCAACCCAGTGACTACGACTTAAATCCTTACAGTCTTGCTAAGTTACTTCAAGAACAGGGACTACCTGATCGCAACATAGAGCTCAGTTTACTAGCTTGTAATTCTGCAACCGAGTGGAAAGAATTAAATTTTGCAAAAGATACCTCGAAAGCACTGCTTCTTGGTGGCTATGAGAATGTCACTGTCTCAGGCTATACCGGATATGTAAAAGAGAAACCAGGAGGAAAATATTCCGTTTCATCTGAGCTTGAGACAGATCGTAAAGGCACGCATGCTAATGTTAAAGACGCTAAATCCAGCTATCAAAAAGGAAAGGAGCTGAAAAAAGGAAAAAAACTTTGTAACTTTGAAAAAATCAACTTTGGATGGGCGATGAAGTATATCTTAAGAGCTGGCAGGGATAAAGATCTTGCGGAAGCTCGTGCGAAAGCTCGTGCGGAAGCTAATGGGGAACCTAACGCGGTAGTTCATGCGGAACCCAACGCAGAAGCTCATGCGGAACCCAACGCGGTAGTTCATGCGGAACCTAACGCAAAAGCTCATGCGGAACCCAACGCAAAAGCTCATGCGGAACCCAACGCAAAAGCTCATGCGGAACCCAACGCAAAAGCTCATGCGGAACCCAACGCAAAAGCTCATG
>CANJHO010000136.1 GCA_947474165.1 Legionellaceae bacterium | reverse complement strand
TTGGAAAACTATTTAGACGGTCATCAATTAAAACCAAAAGAATTTTACTTTTCAAAAATATCTGCCACTGCAGGGAGATCCTTCGCGCAAAAAGACGCGCTCAGGATGACGTAGCTGGGGAGTTACCCTATTAGTTCAAAAAAGACACCGTTCTGACGACTATAGAATTTTTTTATAAGATATGTTTTTCCAACGCGGCGACGTCCATAGATGGCAATAAATTCTGCTGAATCTGAAGACAAAGCGTCTTCTAATATTTTTAGTTCTTTTTTTCTACCAATAATTGGCTCATCCATAAGATACCTTGTGATGTCAAAATTGTTCTGTTCCGCTGACTATAGTTATGGCATAGTCAGCGGAACAGAACAATTTATTTTGATTGCTACTGATGAAGGCCTGTGTACGTCGAGGTAATTTACAGACAACATTTAAAAAAACGGTACTAGGGGTTAATTCCATATAGTGCCGGTTTATCAGTCTCATCTTTTGTAACCCAGCTGGTCTAATGGATTCAATTATGCATCTTCTTTTGGTTCGGTTGTTTTGTGAGGTTTAGGTGATGATTTTTTCACCGTTTTTTTTGAGCTGGTTACTTTTGCAACGGGTACACCAACAGATTTTGAGGGTTTTTTTGGAGTTGGCGTTTTTACGGGTTTTTTCGCAACTTTTTCACTTTGAACGGTTTTATTGCTTTTTGCGTGTAGGATTGAGTTTGCCTTTTCTTTTAATGTCCGTCTTATGACTTTGAACTCTTTTGTACGAATTTTAGCAAGATCCTTTTGATGTGTCGTACTAATTAATACGTTTCTCTCGATTTTTTCAGACAATAAGGCATATTTTTTCAGTAAGTGTCGTGCATTTTTAGCCAGCTCTGTGGAATCAATCTTAGCTGGAAAACCTTGAATATCAGCAACAATTTTTTTAATTTTTGTTAATTCCATTGGCATGCTTTGTCCCATGATGAGTCTCACTTTTGATAGAAGTAAAAAAAGTATAGTCCATGGTTGGAAATTCTTCCACTATCGCTGAAATATCGCTGAAATATTAAAAACCAAAGGGAAAGCGAAACATTGATTTAGGTACTATGCTTACTAAATAACACACATGGAGATTCAAATGAGCGCTTCAACAACACAACTGGCATTGTATCGTTTAAAAATAGCATTGCTCTCTTTAATAGCCATTTATAGGTTACCCAAAGATCAAATAGACTCGTTCATGAAATCTTATGCGCTATTTGACAAAGACAATGTTGATTCAAATGATGAAAAAAGTATTGTTGATTATTACAGTGTGCTCAATCATCTTTGCAGCATTGGTGATGTTGAAAAAATGTATATTCCTGCCGTAATCGATGCTTCAAAAGGTATTACTGAAAATCAGGTGTTGTTTGAAAATAAAATGAGCCGCGATTTAGACATCAAAGCGGGTGATAAAGTGTTGGATATTGGCTGCGGAAGGGGGAGAGTCGCGGCACATCTTGCATCGACAACACACGCAAATATTATCGGTCTCAATATTGATCAGGTTCAGTTAGATAGCGCAATAAAATTTGCTCATATGCGTGGGCTAGATGATAGATGTCGGTTCCTAAAAACAAGTTTGAACAGTACATTTCCTTTCGAAGATGCTTCCTTCGATGCATTATACCAAATTCAAGTCCTTACCTATGCTAAAAACAAGGAAGCAGTTTTTGCTGAAATGTTTCGTGTATTAAAACCCGGTGGAAAATTATCATTCCTCGATTGGGTGTTGCTCGATAATTTTGATCCCAAAGTTCTGCGTCATCGTAATCTATTGAAACAGATTAAACCATTGATAGGTGCAGTAAACACACCAACAGCACATGAAATAAAAAGTACTTTAGAACGCGTGGGATTTACCGTTCTGGTGAGCCAAGATGCTAGCATTGGCGGTCATCAAGCCGATCTGATAGAAAAAGCAGATCAATTTTATCATCGTACTAAAAAAATAATAAATTTCATGGTTAAACTACGATGCCTGCCACGTCACTTTAGTGTGTTAATGGATAGGCTCACCAAGGACGGAGAGTCCTTTATTGAGGCCGATCGCTTAGGTATTGTCACCACAAGTTTTCAAACTGTTGCAGTAAAACCCCTTGATGCTTAAAAAAATCAGTGGGATCGGTACTATACTGCGCGCAGTATAGTAAAAATAATTTTTTCTCAGCAGTTCGGGATGAATTGAACGGTCCAACGCTACAGTGAGTTTAAGCCTGATTTTAAACTACTCTTTTGCACAGTGTCGGTTTGAATCTAAAATCGAGTTTAATGCATCATATAGTAATTTAAATTCCACATGATCCATAAGGATCCGAGAATAATTGATGTCAAAATAACGCCCGTGAATAGAAAAGCCATGATATTCGTTTTTCCTTGTTCTGAAGCTGTGCTCAGGCGAAGAAAAAAAAGCACCTGAACCAGGAATTGAATGCACGCTGAAGAAAAAATGAGTGCCAATACCTCTAATTTAGAAAATCTTTGGGACATTACCGACCAAAAAGAAAATAATGTCAGTATAGAACAACTGATAAAGCCAATTAAATACAGGCTTAATTTTTTTTGAGCGGTGCCATAATCAGGCTCGTTCATTTCATGATGCTCCATGCTAAATAGCCCCCATCAGGTATACAATAGTAAAGACAAAAATCCAGACGATGTCTAAAAAATTCCAAAACAATCCCAAATAAGTCATCCGACGTCGCTTAACATGGTTCATTTTAATTAAGGGAAGTTGGATGATCATCAATAAAATCCACACCAGGCCAACACTAACGTGCAATCCATGAGTACCGACTAAAGTGAAAAATGAGGAAATTGCGCCACTCACATCCCATCGAAAACCTTCATTGGCCATGTGAATAAATTCAGTGACTTCGAATAGTATAAAACCTGCCCCAAGCAAGAAAGTAATCCCAAGCCATATCTGAACTTTGCGTAGCTTATCCTGATATAAATTTAAAATAGCCAGGCAAAAAGTCAAGTTAGAGACTAGCAAGAGGAATGTTTCAATAAGAACATCCTGTAAATTGACATAATTCTTTAGTGCTGGCCCTGGGTGTCCGGGATTATTTAATACTAAAAATGTTGCAAATAAACAACCAAATAAAATGCAATCAGTCAGTATATACAACCAAAATCCAAACACATCGGTTGAATCACTGTCCTGATGATGAGCCTCAGTGAGGATCGCGTCATTATGCATTACACAAGCTCCCTAAAATGAGCTAATTCAGTTTTTTTGACTGTTTCAGCATCGATATAATAATCAACGTCATTTGAGAATGTTCGAGCAATCGCGGTCGAGATAACACCCAATAGACCGATAATTCCCGGGATAACCATGTGCCAAACCAAAGCAAAACCCATGACGCCAGAAAAAATAGCAATAATGAATCCAACAGGTGTATTTTTTGGCATATGAATTGGATCGTAATGAATGTCTTTAGGATGAATATGGCCTTCTGCCTGGTGATGCGCCTTGTCGACCCAGAATTGGTCGAGCGCGTGTACTGTGGGTAATTTAGCAAAATTATACAAGGGGGCCGGTGATGCAACTGACCATTCCAAGGTACGTCCATTCCAGGCATCGCCTGTGCGGTCATGAAGCGCATGACGGTTTTTTATGCTTACAATTAACTGAATAATCTGAGAAAGAATACCCATCAAAATCAATAAGGCCCCCATCGCTGCAAAGATTAAATAGGGTTGATATAGGGTGTTCACATAGTGATTTGTCCGACGCACAAATCCATCAAGACCTAAAACATACAATGGCATAAAGGCACAATAAAATCCGGTTACCCAAAAATAAAAAGCTCTTTTGCCCCATTTCTCATCCAAGCGAAAGCCAAAGGCCTTAGGAAACCAATAGGTGATCCCTGCAAAGGCTCCGAACAGCACGCCACCAATTATCACATTATGAAAATGTGCCACGAGAAATAGACTATTATGGACCTGAAAATCGACTGGAGGCACGGCCATCATGACGCCAGTCATTCCACCGATTGCAAAAGTAGTAAAAAAGGCCGTGACCCAGAGCATGGGTGTTGCCATGATAATCCTGCCCTTATACATAGTAAACAACCAGTTAAATACTTTTACACCAGTAGGAATTGCAATAATCATGGTTGCGATTCCAAAAAAGGAATTAACATCAGCTCCTGCGCCCATGGTGAAAAAATGGTGGAGCCACACAACAAATGATAAGAAGGTTATCATCGCGATGGCCCATACCATGGTCGTGTAACCAAATAGTTTTTTTTGACTGAACGTTGCAACCACTTCAGAAAAGACACCGAAAGCCGGCAAAATTAAAATATATACTTCTGGGTGGCCCCATACCCAGATTAAATTGATATACATCATGCTATTTCCACCGGCGAAATCAGTAAAGAAATGCATATCAAGCATGCGATCGAGCGATAAAAGAGCCAGCGTTACGGTTAATACAGGAAATGCAATCGCGACCAAAATCATGGCACACAACGCAGACCAAACAAAAACAGGCATTTTCATTAAGGTCATTCCGTTACAACGCATTTTTAAAATTGTCGCAATAAAATTAATTCCTGCAAGCAGGGTGCCAACCCCTGCTATTTGTAAAGACCATATATAGTAATCAACACCTACATCAGGGCTATAATACAACTCAGATAAAGGAGGATAGGCAAGCCAACCTGTTGAGGCAAATTGCCCTACTACCAGTGAAATATTGCAGAGCATTGCTCCCACAAAGGTCAACCAAAAGCTCAGGGAATTTAAATAGGGATAAGCCACATCACGTGCACCAATTTGTAATGGGACTATCATATTGAGTAAAGCAAAAACAAGCGGCATGGCAACAAAGAAAATCATAATAACGCCGTGTGCTGTAAAAATTTGATCGTAATGATCCGGGGGTAAAAATCCTACGGCATTGCCCGCTGCAACGGCTTGTTGGGCGCGCATTAAGAGCGCATCTGAAAAACCACGGAGCAGCATTACAAAAGCCAAGATTAAATACATAATCCCAATTTTTTTATGATCAACCGAGGTCACCCACTCGTTCCAAATATAGGACCATTTCCGAAATACCGTGAGTAATGCCAGAACCCCTACAAATCCTAGGACCATCAATACCCCAGCACCCATAGCAAAAGCGTTATGAAAAGGGATGGCTTCTAGGGTTAATTTACCAAATAATAAATTCTGAAACATAACTATTCCTTATGGAATTTAATTGTATTTTCTCGCGGATGCGCTGGACCTATACTGGACATATACATCATTATCACCTCATTAAATAGGTCATTGTCTAGGCCTGAGAATAGTTTTGGTTTATCAGCAATGGAGGGAGATAACAACTGATTGTAAGCCGCATCTGTTAACCCATCGGGTGATTTTTTTACTTGATCAAACCATTGTTGTAGTTCTTGAGGTTCAACGACATGGACTTCAAAATGCATGTCTGAAAAGCCATCTCCATTGTATTGCGTGTTTAAACCATCATAAACGCCAGCTTCATTTGCTAAAAGATGAAGACGTGTCCGCATGCCGGCCATTGCATAAATCTGGCTGCCTAATTGTGGGATAAAAAAGGCGCTCATTGGGACATTATCTGTTGTTATCCAATACTCAACCTGCTGGCCTAATGGGATTTCAAGATAATTGACGGTTGCGATGTTTTGTTCGGGATAAATAAATAGCCATTTCCAGGGTAAAGCAATCACTTGTACTAACAAGGGTTTTTGAATTTGTCCTGCAATTGGCCGATAGGGATCTAACTCATGAGTCTTTTTCCACGTCATAATGCTTAAGATCAATATAATTACACAGGGAATACCCCACCATAATATTTCCAAATAAAAATTATGGCCCCAATTCGGTTTGTAATCCCTGGTACGGTGAGATACTTGATAATGATAAACAAAGGTAATGCTCATGATGATGACGGGCAAAACCACAATCAACATCAAAGCCAATGTATCAAAAAATAACTTACGCTGTTCGTAGGCAATGACTCCCTTGGGATTAAGCATGCCAATGAAGTGCTCTTTACAACCACTTAAGGAAAGGAGTATCAAAATACCTGAGATAATGTATACAATTTTGAAAAGCCACCGAAAGGTATCCCTATTCATTAACGCAGCTCCCGTCCTTGTGACCATGAAAACTCCTGGTTGCGATCCTTTCTTAGATGGTAATATGATGATACGATTTAATATAAAATACAAAGGCTTTTTTGGAATAAACGCTTAATGACTATGGATTGGTACTATGACCTATATAATATTTGCTCGTTGGTTTGGCTTGGTGTCAGTTATACTTTCTTTAGGTATTTTATTTAATCTAGAGGATGCTCGCGATATGGCGAAACACATGGTGAAATCAGATTCTGGTTACATCATGGGGGGCGTACTTCCCACCATCTTCGGCAGTTTATCTTTAATGTTCGTCAATAGTTTTGAATTGGGATGGACCTTAATCATCACTTTAATTGGAACGAGTATGATGTTGATTGGAATTTTCCGCGTTATTTTTGTAAAACAATGGAAAGTGCTTTTATCACAATACATACAAGAAATTCCTTTTTTGTTCAGTTTGTTTGGTTTGATGTTCGGTGTTATTTTGCTCTATGTTGGTTTTGTTGCGGATTCATTTACATACTAGTACCGTTTCCATTTAGTTTTGACAGGTAGCATCTTATCTTGCATTCATCTTTAGGTTTTGTAAGCTCTAAAAAATGCTCAGATTAGCGGTGCTAGTCCTGCGCTTTTTTAGAGCTTACAAAACCTAAATCTAAACGCAATCTA
>CANJHO010000135.1 GCA_947474165.1 Legionellaceae bacterium | reverse complement strand
ATAAGCTCTAAAAAAGCGCAGGACTAGCACCGCTAATCTGAGCATTTTTTAGAGTTTACAAAACCTAAAGATGAATGCAAGATAAGATGCTACCTGTCAAAACTAAATGGAAACGGTACTAGTCTATATAACAAACTAACTGGAGGGGTGGCATGGTGGTTTGTATTTTCCGCGCGGAACGCAGTGAGCACGGACAATGCGAACTACCATGACAGGCCCCCGACACGCCGCGGCCGATTAGATCTCGGTTAAAAAGGCGCGATATATCAATCACGATCTAATAAACTTGTGAGTAATGATAAGGCTCGGTCACGCCCACGGACTCGGACTCGTATTAGAAAGATGGTTGCCATCAGTCCAGTGAGCTTAACTGCCAGCAACCATCATTTGATCAATCAGCACCGAACCACAACGGGTTGCAATATTGGGGTTAATGTCATTACCAATGGCTAAAATCCCGAGAAACATGTCCTTTAGATTGCCCGCAATGGTAATTTCCTCAACGGGATATTGAATTTTACCTCCCTCAACCCAAAAGCCACTCGCCCCGCGAGAGTAATCGCCCGTTAAACCATTAACGCCCTGCCCCATTAACTCCTTGATAAATAAGCCCTTATCCATTGTTTTCAGCAAATCAGTTAAATCACCGGCTGTGGGATCAATGGTTAAATTAAATACCCCCCCACTATTGCCTGTTGTTTGTAAGCCCATTTTACGAGCTGAATAACTACTCAACACATATTGACACACCTTGCCATCCTCGACCCATACATTATCACGGGTGATAATGCCTTCCCCATCAAAAGGAGAACTTCCCAATTCCCCAATCAAATGCGGTTTATCATAAATACGAACGATTTTAGGAAAAATTTGCAGGCCAACTGAATCCAATAGAAAAGAATTTTTACGGTAAAGATTAGCCCCACTAATGGCCCCAATAAAAGATGAAAATAAACCACTCGACAACCGTGATGAAAACAACACCGGCACTTTTTGTGTTTTTATTTTCTGAGCCCCTAAACGACTCACAGCCCTATCCGCGGCACTTTTCGCCAATCGTTCAATCGAAAGCAAATTGTCCGCATGTCGGGCTGTCGTATAATCGTAGTCCCGTTGCATGAGCTCGCCATCTTTTGCGATAAGCGAACAACTAATACTATGACGACTACTATCCACAATGCCTAAAAATCCCTGACTGGTTGCAAAACCATGACTAAAGGTATAGGTCGATACATTCACCCCGTCCGAATTTCCAATGCGTTGATCACAAGCCAATGCCTGACGCTCACAATCAAGTGCCAAATTTATCGCTTCTGATGGGCTAATAGACCAGGGATGACATAAATCCAGCTCAGGGTATTGGTTACTGATTAGCGCCTTGTCAGCGAGCCCGAAACAAGGATCAGCCGCACTGACGTCAGCGATATCAATGGCTGCAGCCACCATGGCATCTAACGCTTTGGGAGACGTATCAGTGCTACTCGCCCCGCCTTTGCGATGCCCTCTATAAACGGTGATGCTAACCCCGTTATCTTCGCTGAAGGCCACGGTGTCAACCTCACCCATGCGCACATCAATAGAAAATCCACAATCGTGATTAATAGCAACGGAAGCCTCTGTGGCCCCCTGATGTTGCGCACGGGCTAATATATCTTGCATCACACTGGATAATTCTTCTGTTGACTTCAACTGACCTCTATTGGTAACTTGCGGTAATGTTCGCATGATGGTTCCACTGGTATGAACGGATGCACACAAGGATACAAGATTACGCGGCGAAGGCAAGCCATCGCGTTGCGATGGCGCATTGTTCTGCCCGCTGTTCTACTATTATGTCTATTGGGCGTAGACCCACCGACGTTCGCCAGCCATTGGCGCACTGTTGCACCCGGTGTTGAATATACTGATCTAGGTGCCACACTGTTATCCCCCTGGTCACATATTCATGCCTTTCGCATTGATCTTAAAACAAATAAATTAGATTTGGTCATGGCAAAAGCACTGTCACAAGGCAGGGCTTCAGCCGATGAATTTGCACAGTACAGCAAAGCCTTAATCACCCTAAATGGTGGATTTTTTGACCATAACTACCATGCCTTAGGCCTTCGCATTGGCAATCAACAACAATATAGCCCACTCAAACGCATTAGCTGGTGGAGCATTTTTTACATCAAAGATCAAACCCCCGCTATCTCCAGTGTGCGAACCTACAATCCAAACCAACCCGTCGAATTTGCCGTGCAAAGTGGCCCTCGTCTGCTTATCAAAGGCCGTATTCCCTCTTTAAAAATAGGCCGTGCTGAACGCTCTGCCCTAGGCATCACGCATCAAGGACAAGTCATTATTGTGGTCACAGAAAACACCCCCATCACCACCACTGAATTAGCCCACCTCATGCAGTCCTCCCCACTCCATTGCAAAAGCGCCCTGAATCTCGATGGGGGCAGTTCAAGCCAACTCCATGCCCACATGAATGCGTTTCAAGTCAATGCCCATGGATTTTCTAGTGTGAGTGATGCGATTATCGTTAAACCCAGATCGGAATAACCCCACAGTTTATCCACAGCATATTCCCAGAGTTATTCTCTTGAACTTTGAGTCAAAACACATTATCTTGTTATAAGACCGTGTAAAAACAACTATATATTGTGTTTTGCCCTAATTTAAAATAATGAATAATGTCAAGAACCTATTGATATTATTTGTGATCCCTGGAGGAACCATGTCAGAAATTCTTGAGCCACTTAATAAAATAATCCCAAACAATCCCCTTGAATTCACAGCCCAAGAGCCAGGCATATTAAAAACCATCAAGCGAAATGGAAAACTCGCGCGTTATGATGCTGAAAAAGTCAAAGTAGCCATCACCAAAGCATTTATTGCCGTTGAAGGCGGTAATGCCGCGACATCTAACCGTATTTATGATCAAATCGCAGAATTAACTCGCCAAATCACACAGACCTTCAAGCGCCGTCTACCCAGTGGTGGCACTATCCACATTGAAGACATTCAAGATCAAGTTGAATTGGCCTTAATGAGAAACAGCGAATACAAGGTTGCGCGGGCCTATGTTTTATATCGTGAAGAACGCCGAAAAGCCCGTGATAGCGACAGCAAACAACAAGCCCATGATGGCAAATCACCGCTCATTACCATGCCGAATGGCGAGTTAAAACCATTGGACATGGCCCGCGTCGAAACCATTGTTGCTGAAGCTTGTCGTGAGTTAGCCCATGTCAAATCAGCCCCTGTTATCAAAGATGCCCTGCGTAACCTCTACAACCAGGCTAAATTAGACGATGTTCACAAAGCGTTAATCATGGCCGCCCGCGCCTTGGTAGAAACCGAGCCAAATTATAGCTATGTCAGCGCCCGCTTACTACTCGATAGCATGCGCAGTGAGGCTTTAAGCAAATTACACCTACAACCTGATGCAACCTTTGATGAAATGGCCACGCTGTATCCTGAATACTTTAAACGCTATATCGCTCATGGCATCGCAGAAGGCATGCTGGATCAAAAAATGGGTGAGTTTGATTTAAACCAATTAAGCCAGGCCTTGCTCCCGGAACGTGACATGCAGTTTACTTATTTAAGCTTGCAAACCCTCTATGACCGTTACTTTATCCATGATAAAGGCACACGCTATGAATTACCCCAAGCTTTTTTCATGCGGGTATCCATGGGGCTTGCCATACGTGAACAAGATAAAGAAGAAAAAGCGATTGAGTTTTATAAACTACTCTCCTCTTTTGATTACATGTCATCCACACCAACATTGTTTAACGCAGGCACCTCACGCCCACAATTATCAAGTTGCTATTTAACGACCATTCCCGATCATTTAGATGGGATTTATAGTGCCATTAAAGACAATGCCCTGCTCTCTAAATTCGCAGGGGGACTTGGCAATGACTGGACACCCGTTCGAGCGATGGGAGCGCATATTAAAGGCACCAATGGCAAGTCACAAGGTGTTGTTCCCTTCTTGAATGTCGCTGATGCCACAGCGGTTGCAGTCAATCAAGGGGGCAAACGAAAGGGTGCTGTCTGTGCTTATCTTGAATGCTGGCACCGCGATGTAGAGGAATTTTTAGAGCTTCGTAAAAATACAGGTGATGACAGGCGCCGCACACACGACATGAACACAGCCCTTTGGATCCCCGATCTATTCATGAAGCGCGTCCATGAGGAAGGGGACTGGACCCTCTTCTCGCCTGATGAAGTGCCCACACTCCATGATCAATACGGCAAAGCCTTTGAAACCTTGTATATTGAATCTGAAGCCCGTGCTCGCGAGGGTAAAATTCGAAATGCCAAGTCCATCCCTGCCATCAAATTATGGCGTAAAATGTTATCCATGTTATTTGAAACAGGCCACCCTTGGCTCACTTTCAAAGACGCCTGCAATGTGCGATCACCGCAACAACACGCGGGTGTGATTCACAGTTCTAACTTGTGTACTGAAATTACATTAAACACCTCACAAGATGAAATTGCGGTGTGTAACTTAGGAAGCATCAACTTGCCTGCCCATATTAAAAACGGCAAACTTGATAAAGCAAAATTAAAGCGAACCATTACAACGGCTATCCGTATGTTGGATAATGTCATTGATATTAACTATTACTCTGTCCCACAAGCACGCAATTCCAACTTAAAACATCGACCTATCGGCTTAGGACTCATGGGATTCCAAGATGCCTTATATGCACTCAACATTGACTACACCTCAAAAGCCGCCGTTGAGTTTGCAGATACCTCGATGGAATTAATTAGTTATTGTGCGATTGAGGCGTCCAGTGATTTAGCCAAAGAGCGCGGACAATACTCAAGTTATGAGGGCTCATTGTGGAGTAAAGGGATTTTACCGATTGATTCCATTAACTTATTACAACAATCGCGCGGAGAATATTTAGAGCAAGATAGGTCCCAACAATTAAACTGGGAAGCCTTGCGTATCAAAGTGCGCACCCAAGGCATGAGAAACTCTAATACAATGGCTATCGCCCCCACAGCGACCATTTCAAATATCTGTGGTGTCTCTCAATCCATTGAACCGACCTACCAAAACCTTTATGTCAAATCAAACCTCTCCGGTGAATTCACGGTGGTGAACCCCTACTTGGTTGCGGATTTAAAAGCACTCAACTTGTGGGATGAGGTCATGGTCAATGACTTAAAATATTTCAATGGCAGTGTTCAACAAATTAATCGCGTACCCGCTGAATTAAAAACCCGTTATGCCACTGCATTTGAAATTGATCCGACATGGCTTGTAGAAGCAGGCTCCCGTCGACAAAAATGGCTAGACCAAGCCCAATCACTTAATATTTACATGGCACAGCCATCAGGCAAAAAATTAGATGAACTGTATCGCCAAGCCTGGATCCGCGGTTTAAAAACAACCTATTATTTGCGCAGTTTAGGTGCCAGTAACGCTGAAAAATCAACCGTGACCGATGGGATACTGAATGCCGTAAAACTTGACGAGCCCAAGGCGTGCTTAATCACCGATCCAGACTGTGAAGCGTGCCAATGACAATTAAAATTAGGAGTATCCGATGACCACTGCAACTTTAGAAAGTGTCGCAGCACCCCAAGTTGGCGCAACAGGCCTTGAATTATTAGAACTGGGTGCAGGCCGAATTCATGTTGATGATAAAAAAATCATCAATTGCCGTGCTGATTTAAACCAATTGGTTCCTTTTAAATATTCATGGGCTTGGGATAAATATTTAACCGCCTGTGCCAATCATTGGATGCCCAATGAAATCAACATGAGTGCTGATCTGGCCTTATGGAATGATCCCCTTGGGCTCACGGCCGATGAACGGCTCATTATTAAAAGAAATCTAGGCTTTTTTTCAACAGCGGATTCATTGGTTGCAAACAACCTGGTCTTGGCAGTTTATCGCCACATCACCAACCCAGAATGCCGACAATACTTATTACGCCAAGCGTTTGAGGAAGCATTGCACACGCATGCCTATCAATACATTATTGAAAGTTTGGGCTTGAATGAAGCGGAAGTATTTAATATGTACCGCGAAGTCCCGTCTGTTGCAACCAAAGCTTGCTGGGCTCTGCCGTTTACACAAAGCTTAGGCGATGCCAATTTTCACACAGGCACCCCTGAAAATGATCAACGCTTGCTACGCGATCTGATTGCCTTCTATGTGGTATTTGAAGGCATCTTTTTCTATGTGGGATTTACACAAATTTTATCCATGGGTCGACGCAACAAAATGGTGGGCACTTCCGAGCAATTCCAATACATTTTGCGGGATGAATCCATGCACATGAATTTTGGAATAGACGTCATCAACCAAATTAAAATTGAGAACCCCCATCTCTGGACTGCCACCTTTAAACAAGAAATCATTCAATTGGTTAAAGATGGTGTTGCCATGGAATATCAATATGCCAAAGACACCATGCCCCATGGGATTTTGGGCATGAATGCCGAAATGTTTGAGGAATACCTGCATTACATCGCCAACCGAAGGCTTGCCCAAATTGGTTTAGCAGAGCAATATCCCGGCGCTGAAAATCCTTTCCCCTGGATGAGCGAAATGATGGATCTTAAAAAAGAAAAAAACTTTTTTGAAACCCGCGTGATTGAGTATCAAGCCGGTGGGACCTTGAGTTGGGAATAACATTGAACACCTAAATGACTGGAGTTTGGACAAACCACGATCTAATACGAGCCCGTGAGCGTGGGCGAGCCCGAGCCCGCCCGAACCCGGTCAATCTGATTTTTGAGCCAGCTTGGTCAGCATCATAATGATTCGAATCAATAATTCACGGCCTTT
>CANJHO010000134.1 GCA_947474165.1 Legionellaceae bacterium | reverse complement strand
TGAGTTTTAGGTTTTTAGGCGATTTGATTTTTTTGTTCAGGTTATCTTTAAAAGCGAGTAATAGTCTACTCTATTGCGAGTTTTTAAAGATAACCTGAACGGAAAAAGCAATAGCATACAAACCTAAAACTCATCTGTGGAAGGTATATCCCCAAAAAGAACGGGCAAAAGCGGCCACTAGGGATCCCAACCATGATGGATAGAGCGCATCAAGCGCTGCATCTACTGGCATTAGAACCCATAGCGGAAACAATTGCCGACATCAACTCGTACGGGTTTAGGCCCAAACGCAGTACGGCAGACGCCCTCGAACAATGCTTCATCGCACTTGCGAGAAAAGGATCAGCACGATGGGTCTTGGAGGGAGATATAAAAGCCTGTTTTGATAAAATATCTCATCAATGGCTGCTGGAAAATATTCCAATGGATAAAAAGGTACTAGAACAATGGTTAAAAGCAGGATTCGTTCATGAGAATGGATGGTACCCTAGTGATTCCGGGACGGCTCAAAGCGGTTCAGCATCCCCGACAATTGCAAATCTAGCGTTGGACGGAATAGAACCTTTAATTAAATCGCTCGCGCGACAACAAGATAAGGTAAATTTCGTTCGCTATGCAGATGACTTTATAATCACCGGCAACTCGAAAGAGTTTCTCGAAGAAAAAGTCAAACCAACACTCAAGAACTTTTTAGCTATGAGAGGATTGACCCTCTCCGATGAGAAAACACATATCACGCACATAGACGAAGGCTTTGACTTCTTAGGCTTCAACGTTCGTAAATACAATGGCAAGCTACTAATAAAGCCTAGTAAAAAGAACACAAAAGCCATGCTAGATAAAGTTAGAGATATAATTAAAACACGCAAAGGGGCAACTACTGTTGAGTTAATTAAAATCCTGAACCCCATAATTCGAGGATGGGCCAATTACCATCAGCACGTAGTCTCTAAGCAAACCTTTTCCTATGTGGACAGTCACATATTCAATTCAATTTGGCAATGGTGCTGCCGAAGACATCCAAACAAAGGTCGTCGATGGATTAAAGAGAAATACTTTAAATCTATGCACAACCGAAACTGGATTTTTTCAGCTAACTATACAAACCCCGATGGCGAACGGAAAACCCATAATCTAATTAAAGCAGTACATGTCCCTATCCGTAGGCACATAAAAATCAGAGCTATGGCAACACCGTATGACTCAGAATATCAAGCTTACTTCGCCGAGCGTGCGAAACGTAATAAAAGCTCAAATTATAAAGAGTTAATCCATACGAGTACTATAGAAAATAACACCGCCAAATATACACCATCTAAACCGCTGGGTCACCTAAAAATGACTTCATAAAGGCTTGAGCCGTGTGCTGGGAAACTAGCATGCACGGTTCTTATGGGAGCTCCACCCGGCAACGGGTGGATGCTTACCAGACTTTTGCGCCTTGCCTTTTGCTTCAATCGTCAAAAGTCAAGACGCGACCCCATGCGACGACCCCATGCGACCCTTGTTCATCTCTATATCCTCTTGTTAAGCAGGTGGGTAGTAGATCATAGCTAGATTAATTTGTTGATCCATATAGCGTTAAAAGCTCATTTACGTAAACGTTTGCTTGCCCGCCTGCGTTACCGAAATTGGATTGAAACGATAAACCAGTTTCTTATACAATGCGATTACCAACTTGTGCACATGGAAGAAGTCATAAAATGTATTATTTTGATCATGAAAAATTGGATGTTTATCAAGCAGCTATTGAACTTGTTGTTATCATTGACACAATCGTCAAACAATTGCCTAAAGGACGTGCTTATCTGGTTGACCAGTTACAACGAGCAGGTTCATCAGTGCCACTGAATATAGCAGAGGGAGGCGGTGAGTTTTCTCCAAATGAAAAAATTAGATTTTATCGAATGGCAAGACGTTCAGCGACAGAATGTGCCAGCATTCTTGATATTTGTATGCGTTTAAATTTGATCGATGAAACAATAAACTCAAGGTCAAGAGGTTTATTATTACGGATCGTTTCCATGCTGACTAAAATGGCTCGTAGCTCTTCGGTAACGCAGGCGGGCAAGCAAACGTTTACGTAAATGAGCGCGCAAGCGCGGCTATTAAAAATTAGATGATCTTGCCCTGCAACGGAATAAAGGTGGTGGGTATAGGAATTATAAGCTGCCCCCTATTCATTAATGATTATCTAGGGTAACATTGTTTTATTAAGCACCTCCCTACAGGAAAACAACAGCTCCCACACTACCTACTAAATTTTATTTTGTAGATGATCACGGAATGAAGGTGCAAATTAACCGCTGAATTTAATTTTCAAAAGGAAATGATGACCCTCTTGAACCTATTAATATTAGTATGTTTTGCTTCAGGTATGGCCGTTATCTCGAGTTTGATACAACATTATCTTGCAAAAAATCAAAGTACCTCACGCCTCTATTTGCGCAACTGCCCCATATTACCCAATCTAGCCTTTCAACTATGCCATTACTATTATTTAGACCATACCCTCCATTTATTCAATATTTTTCCCGCCTCTGGTTTTTATATCAGAGAATATTTCACTACAATCCCCCATGTTCCTGAATTTTTTAGTTTAAAAGGTCTCTTTGATAAATTGGATGACATCATAGATGGTGCTGTTGCTGACAAGGTTCTTTCATTTGGAAAGGTCATCTTAGGACCAACGCCAAGTCCTTTCCTACAAAAATTACTTGATAAAGATGATTTGCATGATCTGGATCAATTTGTAGCCAAAGGTTTAATAAAAAAAGAAGATATGTATGCGTTTGGTAATTTATTAGCCAATAAATTATATATCCAGTCTGAGTTAACCTTAGAGTACCAGGCCGAATCCAGCGCTGAAAAGAAAGCACTAATCCGCGAAAAAATATCAAAAGAACATCTTGAGGTCTCTGGCATTTACCTGGTATTTATTATCCATTTAGTAAAAAAAGACAAGCGAATATTTGATATTGTAGGCAAAGATATGGATAACGAATTAACCTATGATGATTTAAAAAAAATCTACCCTTCGGGGGTTAAAGAAGGCGAATTAATGCAAATTGCTCATGATATGATAGAGTTCAGACTTGACTTACGCCAAGAACCTATTATTGGTAAAATTACCCCCAATTATTTTCTAGCCCAATTAGAAAAAAATGGCATTCTTGCTGCTGCTATGGAAAAATTAAATAGCCTTCCTGATAGACCTGTGAGTTTTCATGAATTACCGACGTCAATACAGAAGATATATTTAGAGGTAGGAAAACACTATAGGACTCAATCATTAACCATCGGCTATATAGCTTGGGCTGTTAATAGTTTAACCTGGCAATATGAACGAATGGTTGGATTTTTTACTGAAAAACCATGACACCATTTTTTCTTTTGTGCTTTGAATATAAAAGAAAAAAACGTCAATGATTAAAAAAACTCTTTCTGACTCAACATTTCTGATGAATCAATAATAACAAAAAAAAGGCTGGCAAACACCGCGCAGCTTGTTGTCGTCTTGGGTTTATGAATGAGCGAAAATCGAACAGAATAGTCAGTCTTATCCGGTGGATCGGGTCGATTTTCAAAAACCTAAGTTAGGCTTTAGCTGATTTTTATAGGATAATGCGCCAATTTGATTTTTTTGGATAATGGATGACAATTGAAGCAGGGTTGGCGGGATTGAATGAGCGGCAGCACAGTGCCGTGACTGCCCCATTAGGTCATACACTGGTTTTGGCGGGTGCTGGGAGTGGTAAGACCAAGGTCTTGGTGAGTCGCATGGCTTGGTTAGTGAACGTTCAACACCTCTCGCCCCATGCTATTTTAGCCGTGACGTTTACCAATAAAGCGGCAGGCGAGATGAAGTCTCGTTTAAGTCAATTGTTGAATGCTCCCGTTCAAGGCTTGTGGGTGGGTACTTTTCATGGTTTATGTCATCGCTTGTTAAGACGACACTATGAAGCCGCACGCTTGCCAGAGCAATTTCATATTCTAGACAGCGACGATCAAGGCCGAATCATTAAACGGGTGATCGCAGCTCTTAATTTAGACCCTGAGCAATGGCCTGTAAAACAAGCGCAATCTTTTATTAATGGCAAAAAAGATGAAGGCTTGCGTTCTCAGCATATTCAGGTGCTGGGTTATGGTCCAGGCAAGACCCTGGTTGCGATTTATAAGGCTTACGAACAAGCCTGCCAAATGGCAGGGGTGATTGATTTTGCGGAATTATTGCTCAGAACCCACGAGTTATTACGGGATAATAAAGACTTATTGGCACATTATCAGCAGCGTTTCCAAGCCATTTTGGTGGATGAATTTCAAGACACCAATACCATTCAATATGCATGGATTCGTTTGTTGGCGGGTACTCAGGCCGTTGTGATGGCGGTGGGTGATGATGATCAATCTATTTATGGGTGGCGAGGGGCAAAGGTTGAAAACATTCAACAATTTTCTCGTGATTTTCAAAACACCCAAGTGATTCGATTAGAGCAAAATTACCGATCAACCGCCACTATTCTTGATGCAGCCAACGCCTTGATCATGCACAATCAATCCAGAATGGGCAAAGATCTCTGGACTTCAGGCCAACGCGGTGAAAAAATTGTCGTTTACAGTGCTTTTAATGAATTGGAAGAAGCCCGTTTTGTCAGTGAGCGAATCCAGATGGAAATCAATCAGGGTCGCGCTACGAATGAAATTGCTATTTTATATCGCTCAAATGCCCAATCTCGAGTCTTAGAAGAAGCCTTGCTATATGCCGGCATTGCTTATCGTATTTACGGCGGAGTCCGCTTCTTTGAGCGGGCTGAAGTGAAGGATACCTTGGCCTATTTACGACTTCTAGCCAATCCACAAGATGATACGGCTTTTGAGCGGGTGGTTAACTTCCCAACACGTGGCATTGGTGAAAAAACATTGGATGAATTGCGCACGCTTTCGAAAAATGAACAAATTCCATTGTGGCAAGCTGCGGCTAAATTGTTAGCTTTAGGCCACTTGCCCCAACGCGCAGCCACTGCCTTGTCTCATTTTAAGGTGATGATTGAGCAATTAGCTGAACAAACGGCCTCATTGGAATTGGATGAGCAAATTAGTCTTGTGATTCAAGCCAGCGGACTACATGCCCATTTTGCTAAAGAAAAAGGCGATAAATCAGAATCCAGGTTGGACAATTTACAAGAACTCATCAACGCGGCCAAGCAGTTTCGCTATGAACAAGATGCTGAGGAGAGTTTACCCCTCCTCGTGGCATTTTTAGCGCATGCTTCTTTAGAAGCGGGTGAGATGCAAGCCGATGAGCGGGATAGTTATGTTCACCTGATGACCTTACATGCAGCAAAGGGCTTGGAATTTCCGGTTGTATTTTTAGTGGGTATGGAGGAGGGCTTGTTCCCAGGGCGCCAATCGATGGAGGATCCTCAGCGTTTGGAGGAAGAGCGGCGGCTTTGCTATGTTGGGATGACCCGGGCCATGCAACAATTAGTTTTGTCTTATGCTGAAATTCGTCGCCAATATGGTCGAGAAGAATACCATCGCCCTTCACGTTTTTTAAGTGAACTTCCCCCTGAATTATTGGATGAAGTGCGCGTTAAAGCACGTTTTAAGGCCCCAATGAGTCATCCACGGGCATCCTCTGTGATAGAAGAAACAGGGTTTCGTCTTGGAGACAGTGTGAATCACGCTAAATTTGGACAAGGGGTGATTTTGGCCGTAGAAGGCGGTGGGGCTCATACCCGTGTTCAGGTGAAATTTATAGAGCAGGGAAGTAAGTGGTTGGTATTGGCTTATGCGAATTTATCAAAGGCCATCCCTTGAAATTCATGAAGCCAGATGCTAGGGTTCGGTTGGCTGAACGGAGGTTCCCAATCATGCAGAGACATGATTGGGAACTTACGGCTGAATTATCAAATCTAAGGGGAATCGTATGAAAATAACAAGTTTATTAACACTGGGTGCACTGGCTGTGGCCATTGCATCACCGGTCACAATGGCCGCAGAGACCATGTCGCCAGAGCAACAAAAACAAGTGGAAAAAATTGTACATGATTATTTGGTGAACAACCCAGAAGTCTTGATGGAGGCGTCTCAAGCCCTGCAACAAAAGCAGCAACAAACGGCACAGCAACAGGCAAAAAATGCAATTTCAGCCAATGCAAAACAGTTGTTCAGCGAGACCTTAGCGATTGCAGGGAACCCAAAAGGGAATGTCACCCTGGTTGAATTCTTTGATTATCAATGCATTCATTGTAAAAAAATGTCGCCTGTTATCAGTGACTTGGTTAAAAAAGACAGTAGCTTGCGGATTGTTTACAAAGAATTCCCAATTTTTGGTGAGAGTTCAGAGTTTGCATCTAAAGCGGCGCTCGCTGCTGCCATGCAAGGTAAATATCTTCCCATGCATGATGCCTTGTTGAAGATAGACAAGCACTTGGATAATAAATTAGTGTTAGCTACCGCGAAATCGGTGGGTCTTGACATGACAAAATTACAAAAAGACATGGACAGTAAAACGGTTACCGATGCATTGGATGCAAATCGTCAGCTTGCAGAAAAAATGCATTTGATGGGAACGCCTGCCTTTGTTGTTGCATCAACGCCTGCAGGGCAATTCAATGCCAAAACTGAGCCTACGTTTATTCCAGGGGCCGCCAGTGTGGAAGCCTTACAGGACTTGATTAAAAAAGCTGCCGCGAAGTAATTTGTAGACGATGAGATGACCATGAAAAAACCAACCACATTCCAAGAGATAATCCTAACCCTGCAACAATTTTGGGTTGCAGAGGGGTGTCTTTTGTTGCAACCATTGGACATGGAAGTGGGGGCGGGGACCTTTCATCCTGCAACCTTTTTACGGGCCATTGGTCCGGAACCCTGGTCGGCTGCTTATGTGCAGCCCTCTAGGCGACCAACTGATGGCCGTTATGGTGAAAACCCAAATCGTGGTCAGCATTATT
>CANJHO010000133.1 GCA_947474165.1 Legionellaceae bacterium | reverse complement strand
GCATATATGATCTCGTAGACTCCCCACAGTCTTGCTCCTCCCATGAACACTGGTTTTGATTCACCGCCACGGATAGTCAGGCGTTTCTGCACGCCAGGATTGGATTTGAAGTAGGACCTTAATGATTTTTCATGACCTTTTGTGCGGATCATTTGATTGCTTTTAAGCTGGCTAATGACCTGAACGCCACCAAAGCAATGGCTTGCTTGATCCATAAATTTTTTGTCGCCATACAATGCGTCAGCCAATACGCATTGCACTTTAATATCACCAAAATCTGCGCAAAACCGTCTTAATAATCTTAAGGCAATATCTTGTTTGGTCGGGTGGTTAGGGTCTCTTGGAGGCTCTTTAGGTCGGTCATTTTTGGGTGTACCAATCGATTTTAATCGTTTGTTTTCTTTCGCCCACGCCTTCTTTTCCGGGTCGGGTTGATAAAAGGCAAAGCCAACTGGCAATGTAATTTTGGGCGTGACCAATAATAACAGAACCACGTTCTGCCCCATCACATAGCCGCCAGTCTTTTTATCCTTTTGCTTATGCGTGAGAGCAATACGTGTGGTGCTTTTTGAGCGGGCCCGGTCAGAATCATCTAAAACCAGCGTGCCTTGATGTATGCCATACTTCTGCAACAATACCCGTACGCTTGTTAAGAAGAGCCTACTCTACAAAATCATTCTGGGCATGTCACACAGGCCTGCCGAAAGGTCACGTTTTATGTGCAGATTACATGCCTCTATTAATTCACAGAACCATTTTATTTGACATAAATTGCAGATACTACTAAATTTATTAGTAATATCTAACGAAATCGTAAAAACTTATTTGACAATTATAGACAATAATACTAAATTTATTAGTATTATTGTCTATAATTGTCAAATGAATATGAATACTACAATTTTTTTTGAACAATATCCTGTGTTTACGCAGAGAGAATATAGGCAATTTTTATTGTCCATAGGAACAACGAATCCAAATACTCAACGAGAGCTATTAGCTTATCATTTAAAAAAACAGCATATTGTGCGAATAAGGCGAGGATTTTTTGCAAGCATTCCCCCATCGCTCCGCAGTTCTTCAGTAAACTTTCCCGTGAGTCCTTATCTAATTATCGGTCGGATTAGTGATGACGCTGTCATTGCTTATCAGTCAGCTTTTGATTTTCACGGTGTATCTTATTCGTTACATCATCAGTACTTATACATGTCAGAACATTCTGTTCGCCCTTTTGAGTTTAATGAAACCAAATTTGTTTGTTTACCATTTCCCCATGCATTGCTTGCACAAGAAGCGGCAAATTTTGAGGTTGTTTCAGCAGAGCAACAGGGATTAAGCATACAAGTAACCAGCTTAGAACGAACCATTGTTGACGTACTGGATCGCCCTAATTACGGAGGCGGTTGGGAAGAAATATGGCGAACTGCAGAGCATATTTCAATATTAAATTTGGAAAATATCATTAAGTATGCCGATCTCTTGAATAATGCAACTATAATTGCCAAACTCGGTTTTTTTCTTGAGCAATTTAAAGAGCAGTTCAATGTCGATGAAAATATTTTAAATTATCTGGAATCAAAAAAACCAAGTGGTACTCACTACTTAGAACGCAGCAAACGCGAATCTGGAAAATGGTTACATCGATGGAACCTTATCGTTCCCAACTATATTATTGAGCGAGCTTGGGAAGAACCTAATGAAGATTTCTAAAGAAAAATTACAGCAAGAAGCCGCAGCGACGGGTTTCAAAATGGAGCACCTAGAAAAAGTACACATGCTAATGGATTTGTTAACTGACTTTGCTTCTTTTCCACAACTAAAAAAAAGTTGTTTTAAAAGGTGGTACCGCTCTCAATCTATTCTTTTTTAACCTACCCCGGTTATCTGTGGATATTGATTTAAATTATATCGGAAGCATTGATCGTGAGCTTATGTTATCAGAGCGTCCTGTACTTAAAGAAGTCATCATTGCGATTTGCGAAAGACACGGCTTAACATTGGATCGAAACCCCAATCGTCATGCTGGTGGCAAGATGATCTGGCGCTATCCCAGCGCGTTAGGACAAATGGGAAATTTGGAAATTGACCTAAATTTTATGTATCGCGTTCCTCTCTGGCCCATTGAATTTAAATCGAGTTGCGCTGTTGGTAGTAAGCAGGTACATAACATTCCAATATTGGATCCTCATGAGTTATCGGCTGGTAAGTTAGCGGCGTTGATTGATAGAAACTAACAATGAATTGATTGAAAATAATTTTCAAGTTAGCCATTACATCCCTTTATTTGAAAAATCCTTCCCCCCCCCCCTCATCATGATAAATTGCTTGCTCAAATAAATTTTGATGGTTACAGGTTGATTTTTACAGGAGGTAATATGACGTTGAAATTTAAACTTTTAATGGCGGGCTGTGCTTTATCAATGAGTGCTATCGCTACCGCGGGCTCAATGGGTGCGCTTAATTCAGAAGATGCACATCCCTGGTCGATTATTGGTAGTCTTGGATATACCTGGTATGACGGTGCTTATAGTGGCGGTATTACTGCCGATGTAGATGCACAAAATGCCATTGGTGATGGGCAAACAGCGTTAGGAAGATTCGCTGTTGCGCGCGACTTATGGACTTACAAACAAATCCATTTTGGCGGTGAAATAGGGGTTCAATCAGGCAATGATTTTCGATTGCCTATCCCACAAATTACTTTAGACGAGATTGGTGGGGTTATGACCACGTCTACCATCAAGCCCATGTTAGATTTCTTGGCCACGGCAACCTGGCAGCCGATGGAAAACAAGCCTGTATTCGGTGTTGTTAAATTAGGTGTCGCTTACCGGCGCATGATAATCGATGACCGGGTGACCTTTAATGATTTATCACAAGCAGCCTTTGAAGTCCAGGCGGGCTTGGGCATGCCCATCTCAGAACGTGCGACCCTCTCGTTAAATTATCAGGGTGTTTTTGATGGGAGCACTACCTACAACGTCAACACCACAGCTTCGATTGGCACTATTTCAAATATTCCCATGCAGAATGGGTTGTTTTTATCTATTGGATATCGACTTTAAGGAGGCGAGAATGAAGAACAAGTTATTACACATCACCCTGTTGGGAGCATCTATCATTCCCCTGGGAGGTGCAGTGCACGCTCATAAAAACCCAATTAATCAAGATTATGTGCAGTTATCCATCCCCGACTGGTCGGCCGCCTGCTCAGCTGGGCTACTCAACTCGAGCAGTGGATGTTACGGAGATATCAACTCCGTCGCATTTGCTAAAATCGATCGCATTTCCAACGGCATCTTAGTTAATAACGGGATATCAGGGAGCGGCCCCTCGACACTATGGCTAAGGCAATTAGGCGCCGGAACAACGTGCGCCGCCCAAGAAGCAAATATAAATGTGCAAGTGTCAGCCACGCTATCTACCGACTGGAACTGCGGGGTTTACACCCTTGCCGGCCAAAACGTGTCCAGATATAACGGCACAATAGGGTACGCAGGGACCTGGGCCAGTGGGGTAGGGGTCGCCCTCAGGCTAATTGCTACCGGAACCGGCCCAAACCTATACGCGTTTACAACGCTTCAGTACTCGGGCGCGGCACCGTCGCCCCCGTTAATAATGCTATGCATATCCGCAGAGAGTGGGCATTCAGGAACGGCTACTTCTTTTCAACAATCCCCGCGAGCCGCTATAGGCGGCAATTTGTGTTAATTGTTGCCTCGACTCATGAAAATTATGAGGGTGCCAACCACGGCACCCTGTCACCCATCGGCTAAAATGTTTTATGTATGTCTTAATTTTCACCCCAGCATCCACGCCTCGCTCATAAAGCTTGCGGATGGTTGAGGTGAATTTTTCCTGCGTAGCCCGCGCCAGCGCTACAACGCCTTCTGGTCCAAAGCGAAAGCCACAAAAATCAAAAGTGTTTACAACCCGACCTATCCATGTTTTATCAGGGTGTTTCTCCACTTTTAATTCGGCCAAAATCTGGTTGGTAATTTTAATCGCTTTACGTAACTGCCAGCGTGTCTTTGCAAATATTATCCAATCATCCATAAATCGAATGTACTTCACCGACAAGGATTGCATCACGTTGTCTAGGGGCGTTAAATAGATTGCCCCCAACAAGGGTGATAAAGGACATGACTTGCTGATACCTTGGGTCAATGTGTGATAAAGCCCCCCATATTCTTCGCTATGCTCCAAAAAATCATGCATTAATTTTATAAATAGGGGACAAGGACATAAGGCTGCTAATTGGAGCCGCATGATGTCATGGTTAATTGATTCATAAAATCCCTTGACATCACTTTTAAACACAAAGGGGTAAACCTTGCTAGCATCAGCTGTGAATTGAATGGTCTTTGGAATCGAGCCGTGTGATTTAAGATGCGTACACTGCTGGGTGTTGCGTGACAATTACGACTGCCGGTGGGGTCCACTTCTCCCCTCCCAACACGTATTTTTACGCTAAGGAAACCCTGCCCTGAAGGACGGAGTCTCAAGCCTTTTGATGAATCCTGTTTATTTTATAACCTGTC
Source organism: Legionellaceae bacterium (assembly GCA_947474165.1). GTDB lineage: Bacteria > Pseudomonadota > Gammaproteobacteria > Legionellales > Legionellaceae > CANJHO01. The sequence goes on along the minus strand of CANJHO010000133.1, from coordinate 2,474 downwards.
TTTTGAGAGGCACCGAACTCATAGCATAAAGAAGACAATTGCTCGCCACCCAGCTTATTTCACAAGAAGGGGCTATGGCGAAGTGGTTCTCCTTAGACTGTCAACCTCAGTTTGAACACTGGGTCTAAGTTTAATACATTCCTCAAGTATAACGGCAGAGTTGGTTTTTAATCGATGATACTCAGGGCTGTCTCTCCAATGCTCTTCAACCCTTGTCGGTTGCGGCCCTGGCAAAACATTTGCTGATTCCTGGGCCAAGGCCCAGCCTACGTTTTCGAGTTTTGATGCGACAACCGTGGCTGAAACTTGACTTATGTAGACATCAATATTAAAGTGATTCATATGGGAATCACTTTAATATTGATGTCTTTGGATATTAGTAATATAATTTAGATATATGATACATATTTAATGGCTCTATTAAATGAACTGTTTGAAGTGTCGCTTACAAATTGATCACCCAAATTTAGCGCATTATGGTTTGCACCCTGATTGCTTTACTGCTTGGTTTAAAGCACCAATAACGGCAGAATTTGTTAGCCTGCAAAGAAGATCTAGCACCTCAGATCACTCTGCTAACCAACCATCTCAAAACACTAGTTTTTTTCATGGGAAATTTAAAAAATATTCAGCGGATCTCGATGGTCAATCATACATACTAAAAATGAGACAGGATGATGCACCAGAACTACCAGAAGTAGAATATCTCTGCAATCAAATTGGCAAATTGCTGGGTGTATTTGTTGCGGAATTTTACTTTATTGACTTCAATGGTGATAGAACTTTTGTTACAAAGAATTTTATCAAGTCTGGAGCGCCTACTGATCTTCAACACATCTATCACTTCAGACCTGATGATGAACATAGTTGCGAAGGAATTATAAACGTAATAACTAAAAAAACTCAACTTCCACATGACGTAAAAATGCTCATTAAAACAATATTATTTGACTCCCTCATTGGTAACCACGATCGGCATGGAAGAAATCTAGCATTTATTATAACTGCGAAAAATACGTCTCTTTCACCAATTTACGATAATGTTTCTTATTTAAGCTTAGAAAGTGGCAATATGCTTAAAGCTGATTTCAATCCTACAGGGAGAATCAGTACAAGTGTTACTTTTGAACCTAATATGAGCGATTATGTTAAAGAATTAAAAAAACTTGGATTTGGAGACGATGTTCAGGAGTTTTACAAACGTATAAAACTACCTCAGCTATATCAAGTAATTGATGAAAGCTTTTGCAGCACTCTTATGCAGGAAGCCATTAAGGCTTTAATTAAAAAAAGATTTGCGGAGCTTGAAAATGACTTACCTGACTAAACCAGACGAATACCGATTAAAAATTTTTCATGAAAGTAGAAAAAGGCGGATTCTGGTTGGCGAATTAATTTATGAAAAAAATAATGATAGATATGAATTAATATACGATAAAAATTATGCTTATTCTAAAAATGCAATACCGATAAGCCCAGATCTTGATCTTTTTAAATTACGTCATCAATCTGAAAAAGGGAAACTCTTCCCATCATTTATCGATAGAATCCCAGATAAATCTAATCCTGCTTATAGTGATTATTGTGAAGTTCAGGGAATTTCTACTACTGAAAAAAATCCAATTATATTATTGGGTTCCATAGGAAGACGCGGACCCTCGAGTTTTGTTTTTGAGCCTGTCTATTATAGTAAGTTTGATTCAAGTGATATTATTAACTTACGAAAACAAATACAAATTACTCAACATGACCTGGCCAAAGCTTTAGATATTAGTCAAACAACATTACAAAGGATTGAAGCTGGAGTAAGCAATGATCTAACTACATTAAGATACATGCAAATATTGCTTAATTTTCCAGAAGTTGCACTTTGGCAGTTAAAACAAACGGGCAGCCAAGTTCACCAGGAAGTATTAACTAAATTGATAAAATATTTTCAATCAAAAACAAATATATAAAAAAGCATCAACAGGCATTCTATGTTCGCGAACAGAAGAACAGTTTGATTGTTGAACGCGGTTCCATTACGCGTTGGACCTAAATGCCCCATTGGCGCCCAGCACCTCGGTTTATCACATGATAGGATGCATTTTCATAATTTATACGTTGGGGTCTTGACATATTTGGGCATTAGAAAAATTGAAAATGGGGTCTATTCCAATTTATGTTAGTTCATCAATAAATTTGACCCTTGTCTCTCTGACTTGAGTTGGTTAATGTTTGAATTATTCAATAAAAAGTACTCTAGAGATTCAATTGCTTTATTGCTATATTGTTTTTTAATCTTTCGCCGATCACAAGATAGGTGCAAAATTATAAATAAAAAACTGGGAAAAAATGCCATTAACACAACTGAATAAAAACCAACTTCATCAGGCTATTCTCTCGGGTTGTCAATCCGTGATCAAGCAAAAGGAAATATTAAACCAAATTAACGTGTTTCCTATTGCAGACGCTGATACCGGTGATAACAT
>CANJHO010000132.1 GCA_947474165.1 Legionellaceae bacterium | reverse complement strand
TGATGAATTGGCAGAGGATAGTTCCTTGATTGCTAAAACAATGCATATCTCACGATCGCAATTTATTCGTTTAGCAATTGAAAATGAAATCAAGGCCTATCGATTGAAGAAAGAGCAGCAAAATATGGTTGTTGGGTTTAAAGCGTTAAAACAACAGGTTAGTTATTTGGAAGAAATCAACGATCTTGAGGGATTAGACGATATCAAAACATTTATACTGAGGCCTCATCCCAGTAATCAACCCCTGACTCTTTAATTAAAAATTGAATAAATTCTTGATCCCTCGCTATTTCATCTGGGTTAGCTGCAATCACAGGTGAACCACTGCTTAATAATTCATGAGGAACCTGAGGTCCTGTATTGGCATTCTTAACTTCGCCTTCCTCATCAATAAACAAGCTCGTTTGCCCACCAGTCATCGCCAAGTAAACAAAAGCCAGCAGCTCAGCATCAAGAAGCGCCCCATGCAATTGCCGGTTGGAATGATCCACATCATAACGCTTACACAAGGCATCCAAAGTATTGCGCTGCCCCTGATGCTTTTTTCGAGCCAATACCAAAGTATCCAGCACTTGGCAATACGAGGCTAATGGTTTAGACCACTTGGCGTATCTTAATTCAGCGTTCAAAAACCCCACGTCAAACGGTGCATTGTGAATAATGATCTCGCTGCCTTCTATAAATTGCAAAAAATCCTGTAAAATATCCTTAAATAGGGGTTTATCCTGTAAAAATTCCGTGCTAATTCCATGCACCCTAAAGGCACCTTCATCAACACTGCGTTCAGGGTTTAGATACACATGAAAATGTTTGCCAGTAAGTTTTCTATCCACCAACTCAACGCAACCAATTTCAATAATTCGGTGTCCACTTTCCGATCCAATGCCGGTGGTTTCTGTATCTAATACAATTTGTCGCATATTGATCACTCTTAAGTTTGCACACTCAATTCATCAATGGCCTCATTCGCCAACGCATCCGCCCGTTCATTTTCAGGATGTCCTGAATGCCCTTTCACCCAATGCCATCGAATCTGATGCCGTATCGCTAATTCATCCAGTTGTTGCCATAAATCAACATTTTTAACCGGTTCTTTTTTAGAGTTACGCCACCCCTTCTTTTTCCATTGTGACATCCACTCCATCATTCCCTGTCTCAAATATTGCGAGTCGGTATATAAATCAACCTCACAAGCCTTGTTTAACGCATCAAGCCCCCTAATCGCTGCCGTTAATTCCATGCGATTGTTGGTGGTATGGGACTCAGCCCCTTTGAGTGTTTTTTCCCTCCCATCGTGCCTTAATAAAACCCCCCAGCCACCGGGGCCAGGATTCCCTTTACAGGCTCCATCAGTATATATTTCAATCGTCATTATAAAAGCTCACTCTTTAATTTATTAGCGCTATACTCGTTAATTCTCGATAAAAATGCAAGTTTACTACACTGCCAGCAATTCCCGCCCTGCGTCTGAATTTTTTGGGCGGGAATTGCCCCTACACGACACATGGTTTAAAAAGAACCAATCCAAACTTCGTTTTGTACCCACGCACAGGATATGCTAAGCTGTGCTCATATTATTGTCATGAAGGGACCCTTGTGCAAAAAATCCACTTCACCCACCCGCCTTCCCTTCGTACTTTTTTCGCGACTGAGTTATGGGAGCGTTATGGTTTTTATGTTATCCAAACCCTGCTGGCCCTTTACCTAGTCCTACATTTTCAATGGCCTGACAAACAGGTCTATGTCCTGGTGGGCTCCTTTACCGCACTCACCTATATCTCTCCGGTTGTGGGCGGGTGGATTGCTGATCATTTATTAGGGCAAAAACGTGCCATCCTTACCGGTGCCGTGGTTTTATTGTTGAGCTACCTTGCTATCTCCCTTGCTGTAACCGATTCCCACCTAACCGCATCGCTTGCGGGCATCGCTGTGGGCACGGGCCTATTAAAACCGAATATTTCATCTTTATTGGGCAATGAATACCCTGTGGGCGATCCCAATCGAGAAAGGGGCTTCACTATTTTTTATATGGGGGTAACAACAGGCATTCTGTTAGGAACCACCTTACCCAGCTATCTCAACACTTATTTTGGATGGAATGTATCCTTTGCAAGCGCCACCATTGGCATGCTCATTGCCATTACAACCTTCTGTGTTGGCATCCGTCAATACGGTATTCGAGATTATACGCCCTTTCAATATCAGTTTAAAAAAATCGCCCTCGCCGCCTTTCTGATGATTTCACTGTGGTTTATGTCATTTTATATTCTGAATTATCCGTTGTTTGCCGATGAAATTTTTATAACTGTTGCCTTTTTATCAATGAGCTATTTACTTTATTGTGTTAAGACCGAAGCAAAACATCAGGCCCGAAAAACCATGGTCATCCTCTTGCTTTGTGTTATTTCAGTCATGTTCTGGGCATTCTATTTTCAAATGTTCCTATCCTTGATCCTATTCATAGTCCGCGTGGTACAACCCACCCTTTTAGGGATACCCTTCACCCCGCCCTATTATGTGGGAATACAAAGCATTGGGATGATCCTATTTGGCATTCTCCTCGCCGGTCGTCAATACAAGTTAAGCCCAACGAAACAAGCCATGCGAACAGGCAACAAATTTGTACTCTCCATGATACTGACAACAATAGCCTACCTATTGATAACTTTAGTCTCTCGATTGGGTGCGCCATCTGCCTTATTATCCCCCTTCTACATTATTCCAACCTATCTACTCTTTTCAATGGCTGAACTGTTATTATCTCCGGTCGGATTATCTGCCATCACGATGCTCGCGAGCCCCAAGAAGGTCAGCACCATGATGGGCATTTTCTTCGTGTCCTTAGGGATTGGTGCTTTTTTATCGGGAAAACTGGCTGAATTAACTGCTATTTCTGTTGGAGAAACATCAATCATTGATTTAAAAGCCCATTACGCTGCATCATTTACCCAACTACTTTATATCCTCTGCTGTGCAACCCTTGTCTGTGTGGTATTAAATTTAGTTATTAAATATTTGATGAGCAGGCCTTTGCCAGAGCACGAATAATATTTTTGTGTGTCAACCCAATCAATGCTATCATGCACCGCCTTATAATGATTTGAAAGTGAATATGTCTGATAAAAACCCTTTGTTAAAAACATTGCTTCAAGCACTTGAAGCAATACAAGCCATTGACGTCACCACCCTTGATGTCAGCCAACATACAACCATCACAGATTTTATGATCATTTGTACAGGACGTTCTTCCCGCCATGTCAAAGCAGTTGCTGAGCACGTGATGGAACACATGAAAGCCGCAGGTCTGCCCCCAATAGGCAATAGTGGTCTTACAGGTGGTGATTGGGCTTTGGTCGATTTTGGTGATTTTGTAGTCCATGTCATGCAACCTGAAACCAGGGCATTTTATAATTTAGAAGAATTGTGGCAAAATTTTCCAACCGAATAAATAGACTGCGCGTGGCAAACCGATGTTAAAAATAACCCTGGTCACCATGGGTAACAAAATGCCCATTTGGGTTCAACAGGCTGTGATGGAATATGCCAAGCGATTACAAGATGCCGTTGCCTTATCAATCATCGAAATCCCTCTTATTCGCCGCGGAAAATCAACCGATCTATCACGGATTATGGAAAAAGAAATGATCTTAATGAGTGCCGCCATCCCTAATCAGGCCAGAATAATTGCCCTTGATTTAGCCGGTGAATCCTTCAACAGCGAACAGTTGGCGACTAAAATTGATAAATTACAACAAATTACCTCTCATTTATGTTTTCTGATTGGCGGGCCTGAGGGGCTATCTGACACGCTACTCGCTCGAAGTCATGAACGCTGGTCATTGTCCAAGCTCACCTTGCCACATACCTTGGTACGGATTACCCTGCTCGAAATGCTATACCGTGCATGGACTATCTTGCATCATCACCCTTATCATAAATAATGTCCTTAGGGGGATCTAGTGCATTTTAAATCTATTAGAAACGAACATGTTGAATCACGATTACACCATTTTAGGCTAAGCCTATTGGTGGCACTGATGTTCATCCTTTCGCTCGTTCTTGTGTTACGTCTGGCTTATTTGCAACTGTCCCAATTTAAACGCTATGCGACCTTGTCGCTAAAAAATCAAATGAGCATCCTGCCTATTGCCCCGCCCAGGGGCGTTATTTTTGACAAGAATGGGGTGATCCTTGCGGAAAACATCCCCGTCTATGTATTGGAAATCGTGCCAGAACGCGTAAAAAACTTAACGCAAACCTTGCAGGCATTACAAACACTATTACCCTCCATTACGGCAGATGATATTGACAATTTTAATCATGCTCGTCGCCAACATCATGCTTATGAGCCTATCCCATTCAAACTTAAATTAAGCCAACAAGAAGTCGCTATTTTTTCAAGCAACCAGTATCAGTTTCCAGGTGTTAGCATTAAAGCACAACTCATGCGATATTATCCCTTGGCTGAAACGATGGCCCATGTTCTAGGGTATGTTGGTCGTATTAATGAACAAGAATTGCAGCAGGTTAATAGCACCAATTACCGAGCCACCAATTTTATTGGCAAATCCGGCATAGAAAAATACTATGAGGACCTATTACATGGTCAGGTTGGTTATCAACAGATAGAAACAGATGTTAGTGGCAGAACGCTACGTATCTTAAGCAAACAAACCCCTATCTCTGGTGCGAAAATTTATTTAACACTGGATGCCCGCTTGCAAAAAGCAGCCTATGAAGCCTTAGAGGGTAGACGAGGGGCTGTGGTTGCCATTAGTGTCAAGAAAGGTGACCTATTGGCGATGGTCAGCTCACCCAGTTATGATCCCAATTTATTTGTGAATGGGATCAGTTCCAACGATTATCAGGAATTAGCAAATGCGCCGGAGAGACCCCTCTATAATCGCGCCGTGCGCGGCCTCTACCCGCCTGCATCCACGGTCAAACCTTTTATGGCCATCGCAGGCCTTGAAAAACAAATTGTGAATACAGACACTAAAATTTATGATCCGGGCTGGTATAAACTGCCCAATGTGAAACATCTTTATCGTGATTGGAAGCGCACAGGGCATGGGATTGTCAACCTGAAACGAGCCATCACTGTCTCCTGCGATCCTTATTTTTACCAACTCGGCAACAAAATGGGGATATCGAACATGGAGGATATGTTCATGCAATTTGGCTTTGGACAATTATCCCATGTCGATCTCCTTGAAGAAGCCCCTGGGCTCGTCCCGAGCCCTCATTGGAAGCGCGCTAGTAAAGGGGTCCATTGGTATCCAGGCGATACCTTAATTACGGCCATCGGGCAAGGTTTTATGTTGGCATCCCCTCTTCAAATGGCCAATGCAACCGCTTCATTGAGCCAACATGGAAAACGGTTTAGACCGCATTTACTCCATTTAAGCATTGATGAGCGAGGGATTAAGCACCACTTTAAGCCTGTTGAGGAATATCCGATTCAATTACATGATGAAGAGTACTGGAGCATTGTAGCGGAAGCAATGCAAGCCGTTGTCAGCAGTCCTGAGGGGACAGCCGCTTATCGATATGGCCGACTCAAAACCTATACCATTGCTGCAAAAACAGGAACAGCTCAAGTTTTTAGTGGTAATCAATATGAAAAAAAAGCGTATAATGATATCCCTGAAGCGTTAAGGAATAACACCTTGTTCATTGCCTTTGCGCCCGTTGAAAAACCAGAAGTAGCCATTGCTGTGATCGTTGAAAATGATCCCTCTGCCGTCATGATTGCCCGCAAGGTAATGGATACTTATTTTGAGTTAAAGACTAAAACATGATAATCAACAATTCCCGCCCAGTTTACCGATTTACCGGTAAATCGCTTTATATTGATCTGCCTTTATTGGGTTTATTAATACTGTTGATTTTCTTTGGGTTATTCATTCTTTATAGCGCCTCTAACCAAAATACAGGCATGCTCCTACGACAATCGCTACGCCTTTTTTTTGCCTTAAGTATCATGGTGATATTTGCCTTCATCCCCCCTCACAAATATAAATTATGGACCCCCTGGATTTATGGTGTGGGCTTGGCCTTGCTCATTGCCGTGATGGTGATGGGAAAAATAGGCAAAGGGGCCCAGCGCTGGCTTGATTTAGGCTTTTTCAGGTTTCAACCCTCTGAAATCATGAAATTAGCCGTGCCCATGATGGCAGCTTGGTATGTTGACCGTCGATCATTACCCATCCATTTTAAAACCTTAATCATAGTCGCCCTCTTTATTTTTGTGCCTGCTATGTTAATTGCGAAACAACCCGATCTAGGAACCGCCCTCATGGTCATTGCGGCGGGCCTTTGTGTTATTTTTCTAGCTGGGGTATCACTTCGCGTTGTCTCTGGCATCCTACTTTTATTGGGATTAGTGGCACCCTTACTATGGCATGTGATGCATGATTATCAAAAACAACGCATTTTTACGTTATTAAACCCAGAAGAAGATCCATTGGGCACGGGCTACCATATTATTCAGTCAAAAATTGCTATCGGATCAGGCGGAACATTTGGAAAAGGATGGCTAGTGGGAAGCCAATCCCACTTAAATTTTTTACCAGAGCATGCCACCGACTTCATTTTCGCCGTTGGCAGTGAAGAATTTGGCTTTGTAGGCAGTCTAATATTAATCATATTGGTAGTACTCATATCACTGCGCTGTCTTTACATTGCAAGACACGCACAAACCACCTTCACCCGTCTACTGGCCGCAAGTCTCGCCATGACCTTTTTTTTATCAGCCTTTGTGAATATCGGCATGGTCATGGGGATCTTACCCGTCGTCGGGATTCCTTTACCGCTCGTGAGTTATGGCGGAACTGCCATGGTGACGTTTCTTGCAAGTTTTGGAATATTGATGTCGATTGGTTCACATCGGATTTTATTTAATAATATTGCTTAGAAATGCCAAGATCGATGCCTAATTGATAGCTATAAATCATCGAAAAGAATAACGGCGAATAAATATCTTTCAATGCCACTAAATCATGGGTCCTAATCAT
>CANJHO010000131.1 GCA_947474165.1 Legionellaceae bacterium | reverse complement strand
TTAAGCCTTCTATTTCGGTTCCAATTGGTGCAATTACTCTCAAATCGCTGTCAAACACTGCAATTCCTATCTTTTGATGAGGCTTTGCTTGCTTTAATATCTCCAGAATTGCTGCTGTATTTTTATGTTCTATCGTATTTTTTCGACGTGGGTCACTAACATCCACAAGTATCAAAACTGCAGTTGTTTGCTCATTACGAGGGTATTTGAATATTTTTTCCTCAGGGATTTGAACTGATTTTCCATTTAATTTTAGACTAATTTCTTTGACATCTAATTTTGATCCATACCTGTAATCACATTCCACCAAGAATTTTTCGGGGATTTTGCATTCTGCAGATGCAAGCCGTTTGTCCTTAATGCCTTCGGCGTTCACGTAGGGTGTGAATCCTGCAGACATTCCGACTGCGATGACAATAATTTTGATGATCTTCGGCAAGGTCATTCGGTGCTCTCAGCTATTTTTTAAAAGTCAGAGGAAAAGAAAAAGGTTGAACCTTCATTTACTGAGTGCCACCGGGCACGCCGGAATGGTGGTGATTGTCAGCGCGGCCGGTATGCTTGCGCTTGTTACTGCGTACATCATCGCTGCCGAGTTGTTTTTGCTGCGGTTAGCACTGACGCTTGCCTGCGATGGCTCGCACTCAAACCACCGGTAATGCCGCTTTAGCGGCAGCGGAGAAGTGTCATTGGTCTTTTTAATTGTTGTGCCGAGCCTGTTAGAGCCTTAGTCAAATGCGCCATGCATGTAAAGGATTTGAACAGTGCTTTTCAGTGTATTTACCCTAATGGCCTTGTTCCTAGATTGCGTATCCCATAGCCTCTGTCATGCGCTGGCATCCAGAAGGTCTGTTTTGGTCAATCGGGTTTCTTCCTCAATGCCTGAGCCAGACCTTTCATGCTGCCGGTAAGCATGACACGCCATGCGTCACCTTCCTTTTTGAAGCTGATAACTTCCATTTGAGTTATGGACTTGTCGACGCTACCGATCTTGGCACGAGTGATGACATGAACCAACTCACCCTCAAGGACGGAGCCAACTATTTCGAACGAGGCGCGTTGAAAAACAGCGTTCAAGGGTGCTGTGCTTGCGAAGGTTAAGAAACCGCGCATGAGCTCACGACATAGCGCTCAAGTTGCTGCTGTGATGAAGCTCAAACGGCCTGGCAGAATTGGCTGTCGTCTAACTTAGCCGCACCGAAAACTAATCAGAACCTTAGTTCAATGCGTCATGCGTGTAAAGTGTCGGAACCGTGCTTTTCAGAGTGTTTACCCTGATCCAGCTCAACTTCAGCCCACCTGAGCAGACCCAGTCCATCAGCAAGGCCCACAAAATTTCACCCCCTGGATGGCAGGTGTCGGTTCAACCCGACACTTCGCGATGAGGGTCTCGTTCGGACCTGACCCCAACTTTTTCCAGTGATCACCAGTCACCGCCCACTCTGCCACGGGCGAACTCCAACTCCTGGTGCCCCAGCGCGAACAGCCGCTGGGTGTAGTGGCTGTCCTCGAAGTCGAAGCGGATCTGCCGCAAGGCCTCGGGTCCAGCGCCATCAGCGAAATCGTCCGATGGAAAGAGGCCATGGGCAGCATTGGCCGCGATCACCGCGCCACGATCCAGCCATCGACGCACCATCAAGTTCATGTGTCGGCGCATGTCCTCGACGCCGCGCTTGCTGCAGGCGCCCCAGGGATCCAGCTCATGGGCGAATTCCTTGACCAACTTGACCATGGCGCCCACCCGCCACTGCTCCACATCGGGATGCGTGGCACGGGTGTAGACCAAGTGCAGGATCTTCCACAGGCTGCTGAGCCGGATCTTGGTCTTGTTGGCGATCATGCTCAGCCGATGGCGAGCGCGATGCTCGTCCAGCAGTTTGGTCCAGTCCTTGTTGGTGGGCAGGCTCGCAGCCTCGGGTAGGTGCACAAAAGCATCACCGTCGTGAATGCGCCGCCGCTCAATTCCGCTGTACAGCGCAACCTCCTGGCGATCGGGCTGTCTGCGCCACAGGCGTGAATGGTCATGGTGCCAGGTGTCGAAACTGCGGCCATGCACATCGCCATACCTGCGCCAGCAGTGAACGGCTGACCGCTGATCCTCGTCCATGCGCCGGTGCAGGCGGATCGTGCCGCTGTGCTGGCCCACCAACCAGTAGTCGGGACTTACCCGTAGAAAGTTGAACAACAGCCGCGTGAAGTCCTGCAAGCACAGCACCGCAGACGCAAAGAGCTCATCCTGATGCTGCTGCATGTGGTTCGACCGCCTTTGTGCAAGAAAGGTGTTTACTTTTTCCAGTCTCTTGAAAAGGTAGGTATCCAAGCCCAGCGTCAGCGGCTGGAATCGAGCCGTGGTCAGTTCTCGGCCACGTGTTCCAAAACCTCTATCAGGAGCGAATGCATGACTCAACCCACTTTACTGGAATCCGGCCTAGCACCCCCTTCACCCGAACAAGGCACGGTTAACACCTATGCGCAGAGCATGGTCTCTCTGCTGACTCGCGGCAACCCCGAGCGGGCCATTGGCGAGGCCATCGATCACTTGATCCAACAACGCGCCCACTGGGAGGCCAACGAGCAGCACCAGTCCAACGAGGTGCTCTACGGCATGCTTCAGCACTGCTACATGCTGAACAACGCCATGATCGGCAGCGATGGCATGGCCAAGAACCTGCGCAAGGGACTGGGCAGCTACATCGACAGCAAGGGCCACAAGTTCACCGAGGCCACACCCCTGATCACCAAGATCATTCGCTGTGTGTTTGGTGTGGTCGGGGTGGACCGTCGCCGTGTCAACGCCTACGCCACGGCGCTGCGGGTGGCCATGCAGGAAAAAGTGGCCGTGATGTCGCTGCCCAAATACCTGCGTGACTCGGGCGGCATCGAGGAAGTCCGTCGCAAGAGCGCCAAGCCCACCAAGACGCTCAAGGACAAGGTGGCGCTGGGCCGTGCTGTGCTGTCCACCAGTGCGATCGCCAGCATCACCAGCGACAGCCTCACGGCGGCCTACTCAACCACCAGCACCGAAGAGGGCGTGGTGCTGCTCGCAACGCGTGAGGACGACGGCAGCTTTGCCATTCGTCAGGTGGTGCAGAGCAACACGGCCATCAAGACCGCCCTGGCTGCCTGCGCCAGTGTTGGTGCCGAGAAGGAAAAGGCTCGCCAGGTGGAGCAGGAATTCCAGGCCATCGAGGACGAGCGAGCCGCGGCTCAAGCGGCACTCAGGGCGGCTTGAACGTCACTGGCAACACCGGGAGTGATTGCCGCAGCCGCGTGTGGTCACTCCCACACCCAAACCCAAACCCAAACTGTGGAGATTTTGATGGCATCCCTACCCAATGCGGTCACCGTACCGGACCCCTTGTGCTTGGACGACTTTGCGCTACTGCCCACCAGCCGACACAAGCTGGAGAGCTTGTTGGATCAAACGCTGCCCTTCCCATCAACGGGGGTCAATGGTCTCGTGCTGTTTGGCTTGCACGGCACGGGCAAGACCACCCTGGCCAGACTGCTTCCCGGCCTTCTGGAGACCGCCAAGGTTGACCCGGCATCCGCAAACATGGCACCGGGCGCGTTGGTGGATACGCAGTCGCCCAGTGATCACTACAACTCTTGTCAGCAGGGACAGAACGGACTGACCTTGATCCAAGGAATTGAATCTACGACCAGCTTCGTGACCTGGAACGCCAGCGCCCTGCACTATGTGATTCTGGACGAAGTGGACTTGTTGACCGCTGCGGCCATGACGTCATTCAAGAGCGTGATGAACAGAAAAAACGTGGTCTTCATCATGACCACCAACCGCTTGGAAAAGATCGACCCCGGCATTCAAAACCGCAGCGTGTTGATCGACATGAACCAGCCACCGGTGGCCAACTGGCGCCCTTTGCTGCGGCGCATCTACACGCAGGCCAACCTGACACCGCCCAGTGATGCCGTCTTGGATCAAGTGGTGCAGGCAGGTAGAGGATCGGCACGCAGCATCTTCACCGACGTGTTGATGAGCGCCAACCAAGCCCGCCGTGCTGGTCAAGCTCAAGTGGCCAAGATCAGCAACATCAGGAGCTAACCATGAAATTCCCAAGAGGCTACTTGGTTATCGATGGGGCATGCCAGCTGCCCCCAGTGGAAACATTGCGCATATGGTGTCAAAGTGAAGAACCAGTCTACCTAGCAGGCATCAGTGAATTTGACGACTACTTTCATATGCAAACCGTAGACTTCTTACGGGTTCATGACTTCATTGATGACTCGACAAATGAAAACTCCCAGCTCGTAATATTTCATGGAACGAAAGTCAGTGAGATGATGTTGATGGCCGTGAGTGGTCATTATAAAAAAATCTATTGGGCTGACTCACAGGAGCATCTCAATGAAATCGAAGAAATGATTAAGGTTATCGAAAAAAATGATGATTTCGTCTGGGCATTTGACAATACTGATGAAGCGCTTCGACACTTATCTCATTTCATAAAATTCAAGACAGGCCAACCAATCTTAGGGCAAGAAGCCTATCGGCAGGGAGTCTCGGCACTTCGTACCTTTGGGAACAAGTTGGAACCAGAAGTCGCCCTAAGGAAAATTGCTAAAGCTATAACTCGCGCCGGTGTCCTGCGCCGCATCGATCTAGAAGGTGAGGTTGAGAACACAACAGATCATCAGATGAGTGACCACTAGCGTCGCGAATGACAATAGATCAGGCCAAGTTCACGGCATTGCGCAGCATGTCATCGGACGCGTCAATGTAGCCAATGGTCGTGCTGATGTTTCTATGTCCCATGGCACGCATGAGCACCCGCACGCCCACGCCCTTGGAAGCCAGCGTTGTGGCAAAGGTTCGACGCCCACTGTGACTGCTGGCACCCTCAAGCCCCACCGCCTTGTAAAGCACATGGAAGAACTGGGAAAGCGTATTGGCAGTAAATCCTCTCTTGGGTTCTTTCTGCGTGTAAAACAACGCTCGTGACTTGTCCTTGGGTGGCACTTCAATCACATACAGCGCGAGTTCTTTTCGCATTTTGGTGTTGACAAAAACAGTGCGGCTGTGCTTGCCCTTGGTTTGTTCTGCTGACAGGTGGATTTCATCTCTGATGGAGCCGTCGCCGTTGAGCACATCGCAGTAGCGCAACGCCGCTACCTCCCCTACCCTCAGGCCCGCCTGATGCGTCATCAACAGCATCGCCCTATTCCGCGCTGCGTGGGGACGGGTTGCGATGAAGTCCATAACGCGACGAACCTCTGCAGGGGTGAGTGTTTTGGCTTGCTTGGTCATATGCGCTGCTCCTGATCAAATTCATTCACGCTGTTATTGTATTTCCTTTGAATTGGTCTGAGCAAGCGAAATACAGATCAGTGCGTTTCTCTTAAGATTCAAAGACATACAGCGTGACCATGAATAATAGTTATTTCCTTTGGTTCTGCCCACAAGCACCCCGACACGAGCACCGGTCAACGCCCGCCCCGCGCACAAGCTGCTCGCGCACCGCCCAGCAGCCCAAGCCTTCGGACCCTCGCTTGAGCGCGCTGTAGGGCTTCCTAGTGCTTGGGTGTGCTGCTGTAGAAATTTCACTGCAAATATCAAATTTTTTGTGCTGCAATTTCACGCGGTCATTGAAATCCCATGGCCTGGTGATTTTAATCCCCCACCAACCCGTTATAGCACTTGCTTGCTGGCAATGATTGATGTATTTGAATTAATCAGGAAGGAAGGACTTGCTTGATTGATCAATTCAACTGGCAATCAACTGGGCATCAGTGGTTCCATCAGTGGTTCTATGTGGTATTTAGGACTTCCTGATCCTTATTACTATAAGCGTGTGACTCTGACGGTGTAACACACCTGGTTTGTAAATATCTTGAAGATCTGGGGATAATTTTAGCATTAGGTCTTCTTTCAGTTCTACCTAATGGCCAAATCAGAGATCTCCGAGAGAATATAACAAGGAAGGACTTGCTTGATTGATCAACTCAACTGGCAATCAACTGGGTATCAGTGGTTCTATGTTGTATTTAGGACTTCTTGATCCTTATTACTATAAGCGTGTTACTCCTTCAGAAATACACACATACTCCGTAGAAAAGACTAAATACTTGTGAACACCGGTGTTCTTTTCATTTAGACAAAGGAAAATCAAATGATCAAACTAGAAATACATCCACAAGTCCTGACTACATTGGTTCAGGCATTCCCGCACCCAGCCAACCCGCAACGGGCACTGGATAAATACATGACCACACTGGAGAGATTGTTGTTCTTGTCCTTGCAGATCCAACGAACTCCGGAGCAATCAAAACTCGATCTCTACGCCATATCGCTACAGAAGCTGGCAAATCAAGGAGGCCAGATTGGCCCCAATAAGGTCCGTGTTCATGGCTGGCTGAAAGAGCATGGCTTGGAACTGGTCCAAACCGTCACCAAAGGCTCCAACCTTACTGGCCGCTTGAGCGAAGTCAAGTTAACCAAACTCGTCAAGATGACCAACACCCTAGAACTAAAAGAAGAAATCACCATGAACATCAATACACAAATGACAGACCGCGAACTCACTGCTTACCTCACTGGAGACGACAAAGCCAACCAAGCCCTCTTTGATCTTCTCTTTCCAGACTATGACGAAATACTTTGGACCGAGGAATACATACTTGACAACTTTGATCCCATCAAGATCGATTCCCCTTCCTTGGAAAGCTACATCGTTTGGCTGGCCACCGAAGCAAATCTCTTGACCAAGGACAAAATAAATATCGCCACCAGACAAGCGAGAATTATCTTGGGCTGCTCATCTGCCTACAACGGCTGGTATCTACAGCGCAAGAAACCCAGCCCTTTTGGCCGCATGTATTACGAGGGCGTGAGCGTGCAGAACGTCAACAAGGCGCTGCGCGCAGCAATGCTGGGCAACTGCTGGGAATACGACATACGCAGCAGCGTCATCGCCTGGAAGATGGGATTCGCGGCGAGTTATCTAGCCGAACTGAGCGGCGGCCAAGACATTCGAGCCACGTTCCCTGCCACCTTGAACTACTTGGAGGACAAAGGCGACTTCATGCGTACGGTGCGCCTTTATGTGTTTGATGACCATGGCACTGATTCATCCGAATTCCAGATGAAGTTGCGCAAGCGGGCGTTCACAGCCATGAGCTTTGGCGCACGACTGGCATCTACGGGGTGGCAGGACAGTTCGGGCACTTGGAACAACCCGGCCTTGGTGAATATCTTGAAGAACAAGGATGAGCGAAATCGCTTCTTCAATGACCACACGGTGCGGGCCTTTATCCGGGAGCAAAACACACTGGATGATTACTTGTTCGCTCAAT
>CANJHO010000130.1 GCA_947474165.1 Legionellaceae bacterium | reverse complement strand
TCACAAGCAGCCTTTGAAGTTCAAGCGGGCTTAGGCATGCCCATCTCTGAACGTGCGACCCTCTCGTTAAATTATCAGGGTGTTTTTGATGGAAGTACGACCTACAACGTCAACACCACAGCTTCGGTTGGCACGATTTCAAATATTCCTATGCAGAATGGGTTGTTTTTATCAATTGGATATAGACTTTAAGGAGAATCAAATGACCAGAAAGCTAATTGCACAAATCGCATTAGGGACTATCGTTGCGACTTTATCATCCGTAAGTTGTGCGCACACTAACCCAATCAATGAGGCTTATGTACAACTCAGCGCCGCCGACTGGGCTGCAGTCTGCACGACAGGGTCCCCCACATCTGCCTCTGGGTGTCTCGGAAACATAGCTTCCCCGCAATTTGCCAAAATAAACCGCATCTTACTTTGGATTACAGACTTTGCCAACGTGCCGGTCATTTCAACCCCCAACAGCGTCTTCATCCAGCAGTACGGAGGCGCAAGCGCGGTGCCGTTTCCAGCCAGCCAATATGCGACAGTAAACACCGTGGCCGTCGGTGGAGGTGGCGCGGTATGTGAGGTGTTTACCGGGCACGGGCAAGCCTTAGGATGGCAGGGGAATATGGGAGGGAAGGGGAGCGATCGGGCGTCGACCGAGAGCGGCGGAGCTATGGGTGTAAGCAAGTCGAACGTGACGACCACTGCCAGAGGGCTACAACTAGTTCCAAATGGGAACGCCGATGTCAACGCCGCAGTCCCCATGTATTTGCTTTGTATAGGATCTAGTCTAAACGGAAACGCTACTGTTCCTATCTCCCTTGCCGGAATATCGGCAAGCTAGCCGGCATGATAAGACCAGATAGAGGAGATTAAAAGTTGCCGTTGTAGTGCCAAGGACCCATGCATTAAAAAATTTTATGTATTTCCTGACTTTCACCTCAGCATCCCGCTCTTGCTCATAAAGCTTGCGGATAGTTGAGGTGAACTTTTCCTGCGTAGCCTGTGCTAGCGCTATAACGCCTTCTGGTCCAAAGCGAAAGCCACAAAAATCAAAAGTGTTTACAACCCGACCTATCCATGTTTTATCAGGGTGTTTCTCCACTTTTAATTCGGCCAAAATCTGGTTGGTAATTTTAATCGCTTTTCGTAATTGCCAACGTGTCTTTGCAAATATTATCCAATCATCCATAAACCGAATGTACTTCACCGGCAAAGATTGCATCGCGTTGTCTAGGGGCGTTAAATAGATTGCCCCCAACAGTGGTGATAAAGGACATGATTTACTAATGCCTTGAGTCAACGTGTGATAAAGCCCTCCATATTCTTCGCTATGCTCCAAAAAATCATGCATTAATTTTATAAATAGGGGACAAGGACATAAGGCTGCTAATTGGAGCCGCGTGATGTCATGGTTTATTGATTCATAAAATCCTTTGACATCACTTTTAAACACAAAGGGGTAAACCTTGCTAGCATCAGCTGTGAATTGAATGGTCTTTGGAATCGAGCCGTGTGATTTAAGATGCGTACACTGCTGGGATAGCCTTGGCTCAATATGGGGCTGTAGCGCAGAGGCGATAGCCTTTAAAACAATGGCGTCACGTGCATGCCAAATCCATGAGACCTTTCCTGAATCCGCTTTTAGTACCTTTACGGGTTCAAAACGATACATGCCTGCTAACAACGCTTCACGAAGTTGCATATTTTCTTTTGACCACTCCAGGGATATGCCCCAAACCGCATCACTCGCCGGCCAATCACGCCGTTGTTTTCGACACCAGTCTAAAGCCCCATCCAGTGACTTGTCTGTGAGCAAATCAGTCAAGGTGAAACTCACTGGGTCATCGAGGATTGGGTTTAAGGTCATTAGATTCAATGTGCTTCTCTAACAGTAAATCACTATATGATGATTATACCAAATCAGATTGTCAGTTCACTGACGGCTTGCCGCCATTGTTAAAACCCGGAATATGGATTGCAAGAGGCATAAATTTTTTAATAAAGGGCTAAAAATTAGATTTGATGTAATGAGTTACGTTTGTCTTAGAATGATTTGTGGATGTAACTTTTAAAAATGGTGCGCCCGGAAGGAATTGATTCGTTAGTCACTTCGTTCCTTCCTCACCGCTTCGCGGCGCGCTGAAGCGCGTCCAAAATACTTCGCCGCACTTCGTGCTCTTCGCTACGTATTTTGTGAACCTCCGACCCTCTGGTTCGTAGCCAGTGGGTTACAAATATAATTCATTTAAAATCAATAACCTGCGGTGCATCATATTGACGAATTACTGCCTAGAGAAGCCACAAATACATAGAGTACGGCCACAGTTTGGCACGTTTTGGGCACAATAAATTTGTGGATATGCCCATGAATTTCTACAGACTTCCATTTTATTTTCTGTTCGCGAACAGTGAACAGTTTCTCCGATGTATCAAATTGTTTAACCGATATTAATCAAAATCAAAAATGACTATTTGTGACGTTGAATATTTGGTGCCATACTAAATATGACTATTTAAGGCGATTTCATAAGCGAACATGATGAAAAATTTGAGTTATTATAACAATGCATATCGCGATGGGCTAAGAAATATAATCAGCCGCCTGCCTGATAGTGTGTTTTCACGAAATGATTTGACAGATAATCATTCGAACAGGGAGCAGTTGAGACTTAATCGGGCTCTCAATGCTTTTATGGCTGAAGGTATTATTGTCAAAATTGCGCACGGCTTATTTGCAAAAGCAGAACCAATGAATTTTCCCAATGGGAAATCAAGCGTGGTGCTTGTTGATGCATTTGAAACTGTAGCGATCAACGCATTGAATAAACTTGGAGTTAAGTGGGAGTGGGGTAGTGCTATTCGTGATTATAATGATGGCAAGACAACCCAGGTTCCTTCCACTTTTACAGTGCATTTAAAAAGCCGGTTCCGTGGAAAAATTAGCGCCGAAGGCAGAAGCGTATATTTTGAGGGTGGTGTAAATGCCCGGTGAATTAAATGAGTCTCAAATCCGTAAAACCGCGATTTATCTAGGCCTTCCAGCAGATTTTATCCGTAAAGATTATTTTGTTACGAAAGCTATAGGTAGTCAAACAAACATTGTGGTGTCATGACGTGGTGTCATGCTATAATATGTTCTATAATTTAATAGGTAAGAATTGAATGAATGCAAAACAATACAAAGTATTGCAAGCTATTTTTACAAAACCAACGCTGAGCAATATTCCATGGAAGGACATTGAGGCATTAATGATCTCGGTGGGTGCCAAAATAAAAGAAGGGAAAGGATCGGCTGGTGTTTTTATTTTTAATAAAGAAATTTTTCCGTTTCATCGACCACACCCTCAGAAAGAGGCGAAACGATATCAAGTGGATGATTTAAGGAAATTTTTACTTAAAACAGGAGTGAAGCCATGAGTCAAAGTAACATGATTGAATATAAAGATTATTTGGCCGAATTAATACTCGATACAGAAGATAATATTATCATTGGGCGAGTTATTAACACGGCGGAGATTATTTCTTTTCACGGTCAGACCATTGAAGAGGCCAAATCAGCTTTTTATGATGTGATTGATACCTATCTCGTTGCTTGTGAAGAAGAAAATATTGAACCAGCACGCCCTTGCTCTGGTAAATTTAGTTTGCGCGTTGATCCTGTTTTACATAAGAAACTGCGCGATTATGCCAAGCTGAAACATAAAAGCCTGAATGAGTTAATCATTTGTTTACTAGAGCGAGATATAGCCGAGCTTGGTCAAAATGCTCATTTTCATGGAGTATAACTGAGTGAAAACAATTGATATTCAAGAGATCAACTCTTTCATTTGGGGAAATAACTGCCATGTTTATCAACTATTAAATGAGAAACAATTTTGCATTATACAAGAAACTATTGCTCCTGGTAATGAAGACAGCATGCATTATCATTCTATTTCAGACCAATTCTTATACCTTTTATCTGGAAAAATAGGGGTAAAATTAATTGAGGGTGAAGTATCTTTAAAACAATACCAAGGAATTATGATCCCCTCAAAATGTGTTCACTGCGTAGTAAATAGTGAAGAAAACGAAGCTGCGATTCTTCTTACAATCTCCGTACCAGGTAAAGTTGATGATCGAGTGTTAGTTACTGCCTAGCGAAAAATTATTTTATTAAATCTCTTGTAATTTAATGCAAAAATTAAGCTGGTGGTCTAGGAATGCAAGGGCATTATACCCCTTGAAGCTACAATCCAGAATGTGAGCACCCGTTTCAGAACCAGCGCTTCTACCGCTATAACCCATAACCAGCTTGATGCACTAAGAGGACTGTGACTAAAACGTGTCGTAATTTACGGCACGTTTTAGTCACAGTATATTACAGCAACTTAAACGAAACTTCGTAACCTATTGATTTATATGATAAAAATGGTGCGCCCGGAAGGAATTGAACCTCCGACCCTCTGGTTCGTAGCCAGAATGGTCAAATAGATATTATATATAAATCAGTGGGTTGCGATGTAACGAATTTGCCAACTACTGCCTAGCACTGCTTGAGCCTACTGGGGTATAACTACACTTTGTTACAAATCTGCTACATCTATATTTTGGTGGATTTATCAAAATTTCTCACCAAATTGGATTTGAGTCTAATAACCACTCCTTCCCGTTTTCAGCAGTTCGTTCAAAAATGGAGCGACAGGATGGTTAACTCTCATTATTTGTACTGTCCCAATACAAGGCAAACTCATGTAACTTATTCTGCAAAGTAATTTTATTGATTAACTTTGTTTCATATTCAGCAATTAAAGTTGGAGAAGCATGTCTATTCAAGGCATATTTTACAACCTCTTCATCCTTTGTTTTACAAATCAATATACCAATCGTTGGGTTTTCATGGGATTTTTTAATATCTTTATCAAGCACTTCTAAATAGAATTGCAACTGACCTAAATGTGATGGATGGAACTCTGTAGATTTTAATTCTATTGCAATCATAGCGTTAAGACCCCTATGAAACAGTAATAAATCCACTCTAAAATCTTTCATTCCCACTTGTAATGGATACTCTTCTCCAATCAGACTAAAATCTGGACCGAGTTCTAGTAGAAATTTTCGAAGATGTATAATTAAAGCATGCCTCAAGTCATTTTCTTTATGATTGTCAGGCAATCCTAAAAACTCAAATACATAACTATCTTTGAATACATCTTTTGTCTCAACTGGAAATTCTGCCAACACTGTTGACAGTTTTGCATTAGCAAGCAATGTACGTTCATATGTTGAGCTATCGATGATGCGAGCAAGATCACGTGCAGAATAGTGATTTTTGAGGACGAGGTGAAGATAAAATTCTTTTTCTTCGAGTGTTTTTGTTTTTGATAAAATATGCAAATGATTAGACCAGCTAATTTCTGTCAACAGTGTTGACAGTTTTTCATGCGCACTGTAAGTCTCATAAAACTGCTTCATCCGCCAGACATTACGAGCGGAAAAGCCTTTAATAGATGGAAGCTGAGACAAGATATAGTCAGACAACTCTTCTACAATATTCTTACCCCAGCCTTCCTGTGTCATCTTATTAGACACATACTCACCAATCGCCCAGTACAAATTAATAAGTGTACTATTCACGTGTTGCCAAACTTTGGATTTTGCCTCGACAATCATTTGATGTATTGCCGCAAAATCTCCGTTATAGCTTTTATTCAAACCTTTAGACATTTTAATTCCGTAGTAATCTTATTTAAATAATCTGGTATAGGCCTATCTGTCTGAGTTCTAGAGCGCTTTATAGAGGTGCTTTCATTTAAGACAATAGATAATTTAATTTTTCAAAGAAATAATTTCTCTCCCCTGGCTTCAAACAAAACACGATAGACTTCATCCTTTCCAATCAATTCTACAGCATAGTCCAATGCCCCAAGAATAAAAGATTTATTAAACCCATCCATCCCAGCCTTGATCACCAATCCACCCAATTCAATTTTACGTCGCGTATCCGAACGGCGTTTTTTTAGTTTTTCCAAGGCGAGTGATTGTTCGCATCGGGCGATGTGTTGTTGCTCTTTTTTGATTTGCTTAAGGGTGGTCATGTGACGCCTCCCTCGCTGGCCATTTTAGAAAACAAATGCTCCAAGCGTTTCAAATCAAATTGATGAAGGCCATGTTTATAGGCAAGTGAACCAATTTCTAATTTGTGCTTTTGCTGTAATTTACCAAGTTTTTCTTTTGCTTTTTCGATTCTATCCTGAAGTGCTGCTTCCATTTGCGATCCTGTCCTCTTAGACATAATCTTCTCCGCAAATGTTATTAACGATTGAATCGTAGCTCAAGGATCTGTTGAAATCAATAGATTATAAAATAACTTAAGCGCAGCGAACTCCGGCAGTCCCTCGGTGAAACGGCAGGGCGCAAACTTAACTAAAACTCTCGCGCGGGCCTCAACTCGGGACAATGTGATTGACTGGCCATTGGATTATGCCATTCGCTGTGGATTTGAGCCGGATAGCTTGATAGGGCGAACTATCAACCGGATTGCAGGCGTTGCTCATCAAGTCAAGGATAAGTGGAATTATATCGTTAATTATGAAGCTTATTTACAAACTGAAAATATGAAACTTAAGCTCTCAGAACGCCAAGTCCTGCGGTCCGTAGCTAAAGACGTTGCGGATTACCTGAGTGAAAAGTCAGCATTAAGCCAGCGCCTCGTCATACTTGAAAAAGAAGCAAAACAAAAAGGGGTAAATAAGTCAGCATTGCCTGCATTTGAGGAATTTTATCAACAAAGTGTCGCACGCGACAAGCGAGCCTGGCATCTTATCAATACCCATGGCGCACAATTGGAAAAGACACCTAGTATGCCTCACGTTTTAGAGGCCATAAAACGCCATTGTTTACGTTATGAGCGCTATCAATCAGTTATTACTATAGCCGCACAACCATTCACAAGTCCTGCTTCAGAAAAATTAACAGCCGACGCCGCTAAAATTGATTTGAAAAAAGACTATCCTCATATCTGTCGCATGGCGGCGAGCCATAATAAAACATCAACGGCCTTTTATCAGCAAATAGAAACGCTGCAAACAGCACATCGCCAAACCGTATTCAATCAACTTAAAAAAGAGTTCCCCGTGCTAGCTGATTATCCTCAGTTGTTGAATGAGCACTGTAAAACAAGCCAGTTTAAAAGGAAAACATTGGATAAGCTATTGTTGATAAAAACACATGAGATTGTTGGTAATAAATTATTATATGAAAGACTGCAACAAGATTTACCTAAATTTGCCATAACCATCAAGAACCAAACCAAAGGACATAGAAAGGGTCAAGGGCGGGTGATTGATAGAAACCAACAATGAATTGATTGAAAATAATTTTCAAGTTAGCCATTACATCCCTTTATTTAAAAAATCCTTCCCCCCCCCCCCT
>CANJHO010000129.1 GCA_947474165.1 Legionellaceae bacterium | reverse complement strand
GGCGTTGTTGAATAAATGGTATATTTTTGTAAGTTTGATATAAATTCAACGCAATAACAAAGTGCGTCCTCTAAAGACGGTTATACTATCGATTATTTTTCATTCATAGATTCCTCATGCCAAACAAACATAACGACAAATATCGCCACAAGTTTAAAAAAGCCACGTACAAAGTAAAAAATTGGGCGGTATATAATGATGCGTTGAGAAATCGCGGCGATATTACGGTATGGTTTACAGAGGAAGCCATTCAATCTTGGATCCCAGAGAGCACAGGCAAAAAGGGTCGCCCACAGAAGTATTCTAATTTAGCGATCGAGACCTGCCTATTTTTACGCATGGTTTGTTCTTTACCGTTGCGCCAAACGGAAGGTTTCGCTCGGTCATTGGTTCGGTTGATGGGATTGAGTTTAGATGTTCCAGATTTCTCAACGCTTTCTAAACGCAGCATCAACCTTGAGCTGAGCGCACTTGCACAAACACTTATGCCAGGCAGCCATATTATTATTGATTCAACTGGACTGAAGGTCTATGGGAAGAATGAATGGCATCAAGACAAGCACGGTGTCAACGCACGGCGGACTTGGCGTAAGCTTCATATTGTCATTGACGAAAAGCATCAAATCATCGCCTATGACATCACTGACAATTCAAAAGGCGACCCAACAACCGCTGTGGATTTACTGGATCAAATAGAACATTCATTTAACGTGGTTATGGGAGATGGCGCTTATGATAGCGTTAAACTCTCCAACGCCATTTTGAATAAACAGCCTGATGCTAGCATTGTTATTCCGCCACCATCAGGTGCAGTGATTAGCCAGGATGGTAATACCCAACGTGACCAGCACATTCGTTTGCTCGAAGAAGTTGGGCGGATAGCATGGCAAAAAGAAAATAATTATGGTCTCCGTAGCCACGTCGAATTGTGTATATTGCGATATAAGAAAATTATCGGGCCGAGCATGAAAGCCAGGGAAATTCCGCAACAAAAAACGGAAGGTGGGATAGGTGTACGCGTTTTAAATCGGATGACATCGCTTGGAATGCCTGAGTCATACAAAGTGTGCTGATTAAAATCCAAAAGATCTGATGTCGTCCAAATATTTATTTATGCAACAACGCCCATCCAAACCATCACGAACCAGTCGACGTACAGAGCCAGCATAATCATTTTTCCAGCCAGGTTCAGCCGGAAGCGTCACATCTGCTGGCCATCCCGGATAGGCGCTGGCTGGTAATATCATTTTGTATCCGGCTGTTTCGTAAGCTTTACAACGACGGTTGAACATACGCTCAAGCATTGGAACGGCAAGATCCGCATAATCATACACTTGGACTTCTTTTTTGGAATCATAGAGCCTGTGAAGGCGGCCAATATATTGTGTAATGGTGCCTTTCCATGAAATGGGCAACGTCAAAAATAATGTGTCCAACCTTGCGTCATCAAAGCCTTCCCCAATAAATTTACCCGTTGCGATCAGCACACGTTCTTCATCAAAAGGAATAGAATTAAGTTGATTCATTGCAAGCTTCATTTCTTTAGCATTCAGGCCACCACGCAGTACAATAAGATGTTGAACTTTTGATATGAGAGACTGATATAAAAGATCAAGATGCTCATTGCGTTCAGTGATGATCACGGGTGAGCGACCTCTTTTTAATGCCTTGATAACGTCGTCACAAATCAATTTATTTCGATCATCATCGTTGATAAGCTCAGCATTCAAATTTTGAAACTGAATACGTAGATCTTCATCAATTTGTTTCAGTGGGCGAAAACTGGTTGGACGCACAATTACATAATGCTCGAATGGTCTTGAAACGGCTTGTTCTTTTGCACTAACACGATATTGGATGGGGCCACAACGCATGGTGATAATGGGGTGCTGCCCATCTTTTCTTACAATGGTTGCTGACAAACCTGTGATATAACGTGCTTTAGCTTGTCGAATGACATCATCAAAACTACGGGAGGGGATGTGGTGGCATTCGTCAACAACAATATGCCCATATTGGTTTATCAGCGAGTCCACATCATCATTGCGTATCAGGGTTTGGATCAGGGCAATATCAATGAAACCAGTAATTTTTTTTCGCCCACCACCAATGCGTCCCATCTTCTTAACTGGAATTTCAAGGAAAGTATTTAATCGTTCGATCCATTGATTCTGTAATTGCTTAGTGTGCACAATGATCAACGTATTCACTTGTCGTTTTGCGATAAGCCATGCAGCAATCACTGTTTTTCCAAATGCAGTAGTAGCTGCTAAAACCCCAGTTTCTGATTTTGCCATGGCTTCAACAGCATTTTGTTGCTCCAGTCTTAATTCACCACAAAACTGAACATCGAGAGGTTGTCCATTAAACAGCTCATCTTGCAAAGTATATTTTACTTTTACACCACGCAGTAATGTGGTTATCTCATCAAGGCAACCGCGGGGTAAGCCGATATGATGGGAGTAATCACGGGCACAACCTATGATTCGTGCCTTATCATATACGGGTAGTCGCATTGCTTGAGCTTTATAAAACTCTGGATTTTGAAAAGCTGCCACACGAATGAGTCGATTAAGTAGCATTGGGGGTAATAGGTCTTTTTCGATAAAAATTTCATTACTTACAACCAGGGTTAGTTTCTTTGGCAGATTTTTAATGTTTGACGGTAGCGGAAGTGGGCGCCAGGGCGTTGGATTATCCTCTTCTGATATTTCAAGACGCACACCGACAACGCGCCCTTTGGCTTCAGCCTCAGCAACTAACTGTTCTATATCGATACGATGAATTTTTTTGATGTTAGAAAGGTACGCCCATTGATCGGGAATTACTTGTAATTGATCGTCAACAAAGACACTGTTACCGTTTTTTCTCGATTTTTTTTGCAGCGGTAATGCAATCAAATTACCAAAACCGCCTCGTGGCAACGTATCCTGATTTGGGAACAACCGATCATAGGAATCTAAACCCAGTTGTGGGTTATGTTCCATGGTTTCTGTCAGAATATAAGCACCTAGTCTTCTGGCTAAATTGGCCGGGATTGCCTCAGAAAAAAACAACCAAACATGAGCACCATTGCCTGACCGGGAACGCTCAAGAGCTGCAGGCAAATTCATCTGATGACATGTTTTCATGAAAGCTAATGCATCTGTTTCCCAACTTGCCTTATCAAAATCAGCTGCCAGGAAAAAACACATGTCATCAAGAAGTAATGGATAGACTCCCATTACAAAATCTTTGCCCCCTGAGTCCTGGCCCTGCAAATGCCAAAATATGACATCATCAGAAATAGGTATAAATTGTCGATTTGAGCAATCCAAACATTTGATTTTAGGTTTGCCGCAAACATTCCGGACCCATTCATTCCTACATGCCGGAGCATAGCCCGATTTTTGAGTTTTTCGATTTAGAAAGCGTCGGGGATAAACATCATCTCGACCACGAAACAAAGAACGGAATAAGGCGATTTTTTCTGGAATTAATGAGTCTTTAGTGATCATGGGGTGCTAATTCAAGACGTAATTCGGTGATCGCTGGCTAGAGCAGTAGAAATTATATTCAAAGTCATATAAAAATTTTCATAGCTGTGCGAGAAGGAATGCTTATTTTAGCTTATTTAAGTTATAACAACTAACATTGATTCACACATTAGTTGGGATTTATATTATATTTTTTGGGCTTATGGCCTTGAGTGTGAGCACCTGTTTTAAAACCAGCTCCTCTAAGCCTATAGTTCATAACCAGCTTGATGTATTAAGAGGACTGTGACTAAAACGTGTCATATTTACGGCACGTTTTAGTCACAGTACACTAAAGCGCCTTAAAGGACATTTCTTAACTCATTGATTTATATACTAAAATGGTGCGCCCGGAAGGAATTGAACCTCCGACCCTCTGGTTCGTAGCCAGTAGGTTTCAAATATAATTCATTTAAAATCAATAGCCTGTGACGCATCAAATTGACGAATTACTGCCTAGAACAGCCACAAATACATAGAGAACCGCCACAGTTTGGCACGTTTTGGGCACAGTAATTATATGGCAATTTAGTCCTGTTGCGTTACTGAAGGGCTGTTCATCTGTTGAATATTTGACTTATTGGTTATCATGCACCATAATTCAGGTATCAACAGTTGATACTTTAAAAGAACAAAGATGAAGCCAAATTTAGGATTGGAGATTTTACTCTCACTAGATGGTACAGAGTATACCGAAGAAAATGGTTATTGGTATAAAATTGAAGCATCTAAAGTTGAACCAACAAAAGAAAGACCACATGGTATTAGATATAACTTAACGCTTCATGATAATTATAATCAGCGCATTTTTGGATTTGATAATGCCCATGCAGTTAAAGCTAAACAACGCGGCTATTATACAGGAACAATTATGTCTTACGATCACGTGCATCGCTCTATCAAAGACAAAGGGGTCCCCTATGAATTTGAAAATGCACAACAATTGCTCAATGATTTTCTGAAGGAAGTAAATTCAATTTTATGCAAATTGAATAATGGGAGTAATTAAAATGAAAATTATAAAAGTTGGTATTATGCCACGAGAACATTTTCAAAAACGATTAATTGAGATTGCTTCTGGACGATATATACCAAAGAAAAATGAGCCAAAAATTTGGTTTTCTTCTATTAAATCACTAGGCGAGGTTCTCAGTGAAAATAATCTGCGATTACTGCGAGTTATTGATGAGGAAAAACCTTCTTCAATAAAAGAGTTAGCAGGCATTACACATCGGCAGCCAGGCAATCTCAGTCGAACATTGAAAACGATGGAGCGTTATGGAATTATTGAGTTCAAAAAAAATGGTAAAAATTCAAGACCCATTGCAAAAGCACTTGGATTTAATATTGAATATAACGCGTTTAATTTTTTAACTGCCTAAAATTTTTTTTTAATTTGGATTACCAAGAAAAAGGGTTTTGTCGCAAAAAAACCGTGAACCTTATAGACTAAGCCCATTTAAGATGAACCCGGGTGTTTTATGATCAGTTTCAAGCAGAGGCACTTCAAAGACAGTGTTATTTTAATGCTGGTTCGTTGGTACGTTGCTTATGCGTTGAGCTATCGTGATATCGAGGAGTTGGCAGCAGAACGCGGTTTAAAAGTAGACCATTCAACTACCAACCGTTGGGTGATTCGTTATGCCCCACAATTGGAAGAAGCTTTTCGTAAGCGGCGTAAGCGTCCAGTTGGCGTATCATGGCGCATGGACGAGACCTATATTAAGGTCAAAGGGAAATGGGTTTATCTGTATCGCGCAGTCGACAAAGAAGGCCAAACTGTTGATTTCATGCTGTCTGAAAAGCGTGATGAGCCTGCTGCACGGGCATTTTTTAACAAAGCGATCGGGTCAAATGGATTGCCTGAAAAAATTACGATGGATAAGAGCGGCGCCAATAAAGCTGGGGTCAACACAATCAATATAGCGCTGGCGATGTTATGTATGTTTGGTGGATTGCCATTTCAAATGACGGTAAGACAAATAAAATACCTTAACAACATCATTGAGCAAGACCACCGTTTTGTGAAAAAAATCACCAATGGGATGCGGGGATTTAAGGCGTTTCACTCCGCAGAAGCCACGTTATCCGGCATTGAGTTGCACCACATGCTACGTAAAAATCAGCATACTCAGTCCAATGAGTTGACTATTTTTGAACAGTTCTATGGGTTAGCAGCATAAGCTCGTCCAAAATAAATCCGCTTGTCGTTCACGAAAGTTTTTGCGACAAAATCGGAATTTGTTCGTTTACAGAGCATAATATAAAAATAGCGCATAGTGGTGTTGAGTTGATCAAAGAGCTAGTAAGCTATGAAATTAATTCCAAACCTACTGTAATTTTAATTGAAGGCACAGAAAATTCTGGATTTTTATATAAAATTAAGTGGTATGACTCGATTTTTGCAAGAGAACTTGAATGTGCAAATATGAAGTTTTCAGGCTCTATTAAGGAGGCTGTTATTCAGTTAGCCAAGGCTGCTGATACTAATAATGGATAATTATTCATAGTCAAAGCGCCATAACTGGCGCTTGTATTGGTGCAACTGCGATTCGTGATCCGTTACAGGTGGGTTTTTACGCCCAAAGATTTCATGGATCTCTCCCCGGAATAATGTTGGGGTAGTAGTACATCGACTTGTTAAAAAATGGATTATTTGTAAATTAGATCACCCAAAAATAGTAGGCTCTGTGCATATCGAAAAAATCTTGAGGGGAAGTATTCGAGTATTTTAAATAATAATACAATTTGTCGATCAATTAATGATGATTTTTTTGGAGTGACTTGATCTTTTTCATGGATAATCCAGTAACTTTGACTACAAACTCTAGATCCGATCCTGCATCAAGCATATGTTGTGCAATTTCCAATTTAGTTTCTTTTTTCAATCTTTCGGCCATAGTCATAACATCATCTTCCGCTCTTGACGGGATTTCTTCACCAGCAATACGAGCAAGCTCTTCTAATTGTGACCATTTTCAAGTGACTTTATTTTTTTCACAGACAGTTCAGTAATCTTAGCCACAATCGCTAGATCAAAGCCTGCATCTAACATATGTTGAGCGATTTCCAATTTAGTTTCTTCTTTCAATCTTTCGGCCATAGTCATAACAT
The DNA here is from genome assembly GCA_947474165.1 of Legionellaceae bacterium. Lineage (GTDB taxonomy): Bacteria > Pseudomonadota > Gammaproteobacteria > Legionellales > Legionellaceae > CANJHO01. The sequence continues at coordinate 847 of CANJHO010000129.1, read as the reverse complement.
CATCCTCCGCTCTTGACGAGATTTCTTCACCAGCAATACGAGCAAACTCTTCAACTGGTGCGTCATATGTATAAACATTTTCTATGTATGTATATAAGGATAGCACAAATTGATTCTGCTCTGCCATATAAAACATGCGAATATTTGGTGCAACCTTTCTTAAAATACTCCTAAGGTCACTGTTTTTTCGATTAACCATAATGTATTCGATGGTTGCGGCCCAAGGATGAGTTTTGAGTTGTTCATCGGTAACATCTCCAGCCCAAACGTTAATCATCGGTTTTATGAGGCATTGATGAATAAGATCAGCATTATCCCCGGCTAAATCAGCGAGGGATAATGGTCCATCATAAGGTTTTGAGTCGGTATAAAAGTGTAGGTCGATAATAGGTGGCAGTTTCCTGTGATGTTCATTTTTTTGTGTCTCAAGCCAGGCTGCCCAAATATCACTTTTATAGGAAAGTCGCCTAGTCGGCATTGTATGATCAGGCTGTGATTGCTGCTCAACCAAAATATAGATTAGCAAATCATCCGCACCAGACTTAACCTTGAAAAGCGCATCTACTTGAGAACGGCGCAGTTTTTCATCAACAAAGGTTTCAGGCAAAACCTCCAGTGTTTCATAATTGATTTTATTTTTGACATCATCAGGCAAATGCAGCATAAGAAACTCTTTTGCAACAGTTGGAATTTGCATTGATTTTTTAAAGAGCTTGTCATGTGGTGTATTGATTTGCGAGTTTTTTATCCCTCGCTGGCCATTTTAGAAAACAAATGATCCAAGCGTTTCAAATCAAATTGATGAAGGCCATGTTTATAGGCAAGTGAACCAATTTCTAATTTGTGC
>CANJHO010000128.1 GCA_947474165.1 Legionellaceae bacterium | reverse complement strand
TCACTCGCAATGACGGAATTTAAATCATTTTAAAAAAATGGCTAAAGTCGAGTTATCTATTATCATATTTAATAAAACGTGTAGGGTAAAAGGAGCGATAAGCGACATGCCCACCAGATTCAGCACAAAGGTGTGCACGCTGCGCTTTGCACACCCTACATGATATTTTGTAAGCACACATGATTTTGCCGTGATATTGATGCCGGCATTTGCAATAGTGGTATTGTTATACTAGAGTGACAAATGTAAGTCAGATTCAGATCGTGACCTATGCAGTTGTTTGTTGGTTAAACTAACCCTATAAGTTAATCGTACGGATAGTCATAATGAATCTCAGGGAGAAGTAAACATGAAAACAAGAAATAGCAAAATGATGAAGTGTTTGGTGGGTACAGCATTATGCGCTGTATTGGCTGTACCTGTTGCTTATTCAGCACCACCACCACCAGTATGTACAACATCTCATCCAGGGGGGAACCATTGCGTTAACGATAGTGACTGCATTCCGGATTCTAGTACTTGTAGGTGCAATAAGGGAATGTCGGGGACTAATTGCGTGAAACGCTAGCGAGTAATGTATTCTGTTTTTCGTGGGTATTTTAAGAACCAACATTAATGAACCAATGGACTCACCCATTGGTTCATTTTCCTCCATCACACTAGCCACCTCCACCCATCTTTAGTAAAATAAAACTTTCCAATCTTCATGGCGTATGCAATGGCCAAACTATATTTCTATTATTCTGCAATGAATGCAGGAAAAAGCACAGTCCTGCTTCAATCCAGCCACAATTACCGTGAGCGGGGCATGCAAACCCTGTTATTCACGCCCCTTATTGATACCCGGTATGAAGAGGGCACGATTCATTCACGAATTGGTTTATCCGCCTCAGCGCTCACTTTTCAAAGCGAAGATGATCTTTACGCAGTGGTGCTCCAGCATCGTGAAACAGGGATTCAGTATGCTTGTGTGCTGATTGATGAAGCCCAGTTTTTAACGCGAGCGCAGGTGAATCAATTAACGTTGATTGCGGATGAGCTGAGTATTCCGGTGTTGGCCTATGGATTACGCACGGATTTTCAAGGGGAGTTATTCCCGGGGAGTCAGCATTTATTGGCATGGGCTGATGAATTGATCGAACTCAAAACCATTTGTCATTGCGGCAGAAAAGCCACCATGAATATGCGGATTAATGCCGAGGGTCAAGCCATTCGCGAGGGATCTCAAGTTTTCATTGGCGGCAATGAAGCTTATGTATCAACGTGTCGCTTGCATTTTAGGCGTGGTGAAGGGCATCCAGCCTCAATAGTTGAAAAAACGCCCAATATAAGTACCATTTTAGGCTGATTTCTGTTATACTTTGCGCGCTTGTGTAAGCACACAATCCTGGCGTAGGAGTTAACTTGTCTGATTCTTTTGTGGTTGATTCAAGAATAAGTGAGTCTCATGGTGGTTTGATGGCGTGGTTGGTTTGCCTTTCGGCGGGCTTGTTTTTCTTTTATGAGTTTTTTCAACTGAATTTATTTGATGTCATCAACCAGCCCTTGCGTGAAGCATTTCACATCGATGCAGCGGCGCTGAGTTGGATGTCCAGTGCTTATTTGTGGGCAGACATTCTTTTTCTCCTGCCCGCAGGCGTTATTCTTGATCGCTATTCCACCCGTGCTGTGATTCTGCTAGCGATGCTCGTTTGCATCATCGGAACCCTCGGTTTTGCATTGACCCAACACTTTTTTCTGGCTTCATTTTTTCATTTTTTATCAGGCATCGGCAATGCGTTTTGCTTTTTATCCTGTGTGGTCTTGGTGTCTCGTTGGTTTCCGCCACGTCGTCAAGCCTTGGTGATTGGTTGCCTTGTGACCATGGCGTTCATGGGGGGGATGATGGCTCATTCCCCACTGGCTTATTTAAGCGAACACTATGGGTGGCGAAATGCCTTATTAATCGATGCGGCGATTGGTGCGTTGTTGTTTGGGTGGATTTTCATTGTTGTTAAAGACAGGCCTGAGGAAGCGATAAGCATCACAGGCAGACGGCCCTTAGACTCACCACCTCATTTTATAGAAGCGCTGGCCAATCCTCAAAATTGGCTATCTGGCCTGTATACGTCCTGTCTTAATTTGCCGATCATGGTGATTTGTGCCCTGTGGGGTGCGAGTTATTTGCAGGTGGTCCATCAGTTATCCCCCATGGCAGCGAGTAACGTTGTGAGTATGATTTTTATCGGCAGTATTCTAGGTTGCCCTCTGGCCGGGGGTTTATCGGACAGGTTAGGCCGTCGGAAGCCACTCATGATCGCTGGCGCCTTGGCCACCTTATTGACGGTCATTCCCTTGTTCCTGGGCCTTGCCTTGTCTGAACTGAGCTTAAGTATTTTATTTTTTATGTTGGGGCTCTTTACGAGCACGCAAGTGATTAGTTATCCCTTCATTGCAGAAAGTAATCGCACGAACAACATTGGTGTTGCAACAGGGATTGCCTCGGTCATTATCATGGGCGGCGGTGGGGTGGGCCAAGTATTATTTGGTTGGTTGATGCAGTCTCACGCAGGCGTAGCGAATCAACAGTACACGGTTGCTGATTTCCAATTTGCGATGTGGATGTTTCCCATTGCGGCCATCGCTGCATTATTGGCGATTTTGTTGACGCGAGAAACGATGTGTGAACGCAGGGAATGTTGAATTATCGACTTGACATGCAGCACCCCTGCACCGTGTAGGATGATTATTTTTAATAAGGAGTTTTAATGGACATGGTTGAGGAGTATACGGAAATTAATACCGCTAAATCGGCATTATTGCCTTGGATCATTTGTTTTACTGCGTCATTGTTTTTTTTCTATTCATTTATTCAAGGCACAATGTTTGCGTCCATTGCAGACAATATCATGCAGGATTTTCACATCCAAGCGGATAAAATGACCTATTTGTCTAGTATTTATTATTTATCCAATGTGATTTTTTTGTTTGTTGCTGGTTTTTTATTGGATCGGTTTTCCTCTAAAAAAATGATTTTGGTGGCGATGTTGTTGTCTGTTTTAAGTACGTTTGTTTTGGCTGAGGCGCATTCTTTTTATTTGGCGCTCTTTTGTCGATTTATAGCAGGCATTGGGAGTGCATTCAGTTTTATCGGCCCGATTCGCATTGCCTCGAGGTGGTTTCCACCCCAGCGCATGGCCTTGGTGACAGGGGCTATTGTGACGATGGCCATGACGGGCGGTATGTTGGCCCAATATCCTTTGACGAGGCTCGTAACCCAGGTGGGTTGGCGGGAGGCCTTATTGATGGTGGCATGGTTAGGCGTCGCCATGTTGGTCGTGATGCTTTTTTGTATAAAAGATAAACCAGGTGAGCTTGTGCCTTCGGCGATGAAACCCATCAGTATTCGCTCGGCGGCTAAAAAAGCCTATCTCAATACCCAAACCTTGCGCGCGGCCTTGTATGCAAGCCTCATGAACATGGCGGTTGCCGTGTTTGGCGCGATGATGGGATCGCTCTACTTGGTGCAACGTTTGGGAGTGACCAAAGAAGATGCCGCCATGGTGAACTCCATGTTATTTTTTGGCGCCATTTTTGGTGGCCCATTGATTGGTTGGTGTTCCGACAAGTTGGGTTTGCGCGTGTTACCGATGAAACTAGGTGCGATGGCCTCATTATTGGTTGTTTTGGTGATTTTATTGGTCCCTGTGTCACTGGGCGGGATGGGCCTCTTATTTTTCTTATTGGGGTTTTTTACCGCCTCACAAGTGATCAGTTATGCCTTGGTGGCTGAAAGCAGCTCACCGGCAATGACGGCTACTGCCGTGAGCACCGTATCCATTTTGACTCAGGGTGGGTATATTGTTTACCAAAACTTATTCAGTGTCCTGTTGTTGTGGCATGGTGAAATGCAAATGAAGGGCGGCGTGCCAGTTTACTCCTTAGGCGATTATCAATCCTCAGCGATGATTCTGCCCCTTGGATTGGGGCTTGCCTTGTGGGTGATCTTGGCCTTAAAAGAAACCTATTGTAAGCAATCTCAGGAATAAATCGGATGAGTAGTGGGCGCGTTTGCGTGTTATTGATGGATTCTCTGGGCATTGGCGCAAGCCTTGATGCCCCTCTTTATGGCGATGAGGGTGCCAATACCTTTGGTCATATTGTTGAGGCCTGTCTTCTGGGACGTGCGAATCAACCTGGGGTGCGTGAAGGCGCATTGCAGATCCCTAATTTAGCACGCTTAGGACTGTATCATGCGGCGATAGCCAGCTCAGGCCTTAAGCTGCTTGATTTAGCCACGCTTGCTAAACCCTGTGGCTATTACGGCTATGCAGTAGAGCAGAGTTTAGGCAAGGATACGCCCAGTGGTCATTGGGAACTAGCCGGCGCGCCTGTGCTATTTGAATGGGGTTATTTTCCGAATACAGCGCATTGTTTTCCCAAGGCTTTAATCGATGAATTTATCAAACAAGCGGGCTTGCCTGGTGTCTTGGGTGAAAAACATGCCTCGGGCACTGCGATCATCGATGAACTGGGTGAGGCACATTTGCAGACCGGCATGCCCATTGTTTACACTTCGGGTGACAGTGTTTTTCAAATTGCAGCACACGAGGGTCATTTTGGTTTGCAGCGTCTGTATGATATTGCTGAGATTGCCCGAAAGTTAGTGGATCAGTACCAAGTGGGTCGGGTGATTGCAAGGCCTTTTATTGGGACGCCTGGTGCATTTAAACGTACTGGTAATCGTCGCGATTATTCAACCTTGCCGCCTGAGCCGACCTTGTTGGATTTCCTCAAGGATAGAGGCAGAACGGTGGTCGCGATAGGAAAAACCGCTGATATTTTTGCCCATCAAGGGATTAGCCAAAATATCAAAGCTGATGGCAACATGGCTCTCTTTGATGCAACGATCGAGGCGATGAAAACGCTACCGGAAGGGGGGTTGGTTTTTACAAATTTCGTAGATTTTGATTCATCGTATGGTCATCGACGAGACGTGGTGGGCTATGCAAACGCCTTAGAAGTCTTTGATGCACGGCTTCCCGCATTAGAATCTATCCTTAAACCCCAAGATCTCGTTGTCATAGCTGCCGATCACGGCTGCGACCCCACCCGCTCAGGCTCAGACCACACCCGAGAACATATCCCCGTATTGGCCTTTGGACCAGGCGTTCCAAGCCAATTCATTGGGCGGCGCGCTAGTTTTGCAGATGTGGGTCAGAGTATAGCCGAGCATTTAGAAATAGCGCCGTTATTACATGGGATTTCTTTTATTGATGTGTAGGATGGGTGAATCCATTGTATACTGCGCGCGCAGTATAAGTAAGTTATGAATACTACTTTCTAATGTATGTCATTACGGGACGACACATATTAGATTGAGATCTTATTGGTTTTAAAATGAAGGAGGAGTCATTGAACTGTCATCATCAAGCTCTTGTCTCTTCTTCTCAGTATCCATTTCATTGGTTTGGGGGTTCTTTGTTATCCGTATAAGGTTTATTTGACTCTCAAATTCTTCCCACGATTGTAATTGTTCATCTAGAGGTATTTCAATTCCCTTCTCTTTTAGTTCATTAATATTCGCATAGCAGGTTTCAAATTGTTCAAGTGAGTAATGTTGGTCATCATGTACCATCCGCATGAACTGTTGGGTTAGTTCAACTAATTTTATCTCATCATTGGCTTTGGTCTTGCTATCGAAATTTGTAGTATTATCAACACGAGTTTGTGCGGCAGGGGCACCTTCTGTCAACAGACTTAATATTTGAGCCTGCGATTCACCGGAGCCCGGGCCATCCGCTTCATGAAGAACCCATTCCTCGTCCACTGTAGCCTTTACTGCCATGTGATTATTTTCTAGCCTTGTTTCTGGCTCTGGCTTTTTCTTCCAGGGATTCCAACTCCAAGAGGAAATAGCATCTTTGATAGCTGAAAAGAATTTTGTAATAGCTGATTGAGATGCGACAGGTGCAGCAGATGGTGGTGGAGTAGACACTTCTGTTGGAGGTACTTCATTACTTGGTTTAGTAGAAATTTTGGCGTTTATTTCTTCCTCCAAAGCATTTATTTTCTGCTGATCTGCTTGCTCGAAGTTGCTGGCGATTAGGTTTTTATTTTTGAGTGAGGCGATAGCAATATGGAATAGTTCTTGTTGTTGATTGCTTGGATTATCGCTCGCAATAGTTTCCTTTACGGTTGCTACAGCAAGCTCCGTGTTTTTTTCGAATATTATTTCCGCAGCTTTTTTTTGTAAATTATTAGACCAATCTTCTAGGTAAGACTGATCTTTTAGAGCATCTGCAGCATTGGGCAGGTTTCTGACAGCGTTAATCTCCTCACTTATTTCGTTCAGCACATCAATATTCTCGGAATTGTTGTGATTTTTTTCATATTCCAATAAGGCAGCAGCAAGTTTAAGATTCAAATTTTTTAATTGATTGCGAAGGTAAGTCGGTTGATTTTTGAACTCATCAATTTTCTTTTGTTCCTCCTGACTGAAAATGGGTACGCCAGTCTCTGGAGTGGCGGTTACTTTAGCCATAGCATCATCAAATCTATTAAATAATGCTTGCTGATTTTGACTTACCCCAGTATTGATAATCCCCCTTACGATATTTTCAGGCTTGTTAAGGATTGATGTAGCCTTTGTTAGGGACTTTTCAGCATCGGATATCTTTTGTAAATTATTTTTTAGCTCCTCTCGTTTGGATTTTGATTGAAAAATTGAAAAATTGAAAAAACCTTGTGATTTTTTTTCATTCAAGGCTTTAAACTCACTAAGCAAATGACTGAGATTTTGTTTTTTTTCTTTAAGATTTTTTAATAGGTCAGGGTCTTCTTGCTTTTGATTAAATTCCCACACTATTCCATTTAATCGATCGGTAGCATCCTTCAGCTGCTCTAGGGGATCTGTTATTCTTTCAGCCTCTTGCTTTTCAGCAGCTTTTTTTTCGAGGGCTAGCTTTTCAGCTAGCATTCTTTCAGCAGCTAGTCGCTCGAGGGCTAGGTTTCGATCCGCCATATTTTTCGTAGACCTTTCTCGGACAGTAGTCTTTAATGCACTTAACTCTTTAGCCCGTTCAAGTTCTAAGTTGGCAAGTGTGATTTCTTTTAACAGGGGTTCAGCATCTGTTAGTGCTTGAGAAGCTGCAGTAGAAGCGATGACAGCAGAATTTATTAGCTTATCTGTTTCACCACTCTTTTCTTTGTTTTTAGAGCCATTATCGAAGTCTAAATTAATAGCGTTACGATCGCTCATGATAGTCAAATTAAGAGCTTTTTGCGCTGCTTTAAGTTCATCAATTGCCTGATAAAAGTCATTAGAAGTATTATCTTGGTTCAGTGCTGATAATTTATTTGTCAGATTGGTTACCGCATCTATCATCTCTTTTGTGATCATGGTGTTTTTTCCCAGTATAAATCCCACATTCCGCAGTAAACAGGGTAATTATGACAATTTGTTTGTAACCAACAAAATATGATCATTTATAAGTCGATAAATGACGATCAATTGATTTTATCTATGATCTATTTGTCTCATAAAAAATAAATAATTAAGTTACTGCGG
>CANJHO010000127.1 GCA_947474165.1 Legionellaceae bacterium | reverse complement strand
TGGGAGTGCGGTCATGTTTAGGGGATGAGCGCCAAAGTGTTGCTTGGAAAACAATGCTAAATTTGGTGAAGGCATAGTCCAGGGAGTAGTGAAAGCTACACAAACCGGAATCCTTTGGTCCCAGGTTCAAGTCCTGGTGGGCCCACCAGCAAAGCAAACCCTCATCAGCAATGGTGGGGGTTTTGTCTTTTGAGCGTTACTTTAAGTAACGCCTGGGAATGCAGGCTAAACTAGTAAAAATACTAAATTCTAAGAAGATTGCAAATATGCGTTGGATAGCCCCATCAGAAAAAGACAATAATAATGTAATGCTTGAAAAGCGACTTTGGGATGCCGCAGATAGCTTTCGCGCTAATTCTGGATTGAAGGCTCAGGAATATTCTGGTCCGATATTGGGGTTAATATTCTTGAGATTTGCTGAGGCCAAATTTGCTACAAAATATGATCAGTTATTAAAGAGTAGTGGTACATCAAGAAGAGCAAGTGCAATAGATGATCCAACCTCTTACCATGCTGATGGAATTATTTACCTTGCACCCGACTCTCGTTACGACTACCTGTTAAATCTTCCTGAATCAGTAGATATAGGCGCAAAAGTAAACGAGGCAATGCGCGATATAGAAAAACATAATCCTCGTCTTGCCAGTGTATTGCCTAAAACATACAATTTATTCACTAGTACTTTATTAAAAGATTTATTAAAAAAAGTATCAGAAATCCCATTAAGTCTAGATTTTGATGCTTTTGGTCGTGTGTATGAATATTTTCTTGGCGAGTTTGCCATGTCTGAAGGTCAAGGGGGAGGAGAGTTTTATACCCCTTCAAGTATTGTCAAATTACTCACAGAAATTATTGAGCCATATCACGGGCGTATTCTGGATCCAGCATGTGGATCAGGTGGTATGTTTGTCCAATCTGCACGGTTTGTTTTGGAGCATCAAAAAAATCCGGCTGCTGAATTGGCCATATGTGGCGTTGAAAAAACTGATGACACTGGACGTCTATGCAGATTAAATCTAGCAGTTCATGGACTCGAGGGCGATATTCGACATGGAGGAAACACTAATAGCTATTATGACGACCCACATAGTGCTGTTGGACAATTTGATTTTGTATTAGCAAATCCGCCGTTTAACGTTGATGCTGTCGATAAAGAACGCCTTAAAGATATGGTTGGTCCTGGACGTAGATTTCCATTCGGATTGCCTAGGGCTGACAACGCAAATTACATTTGGATTCAGATGTTTTACTCTGCGCTCAACAACACGGGTAGGGCGGGATTTGTTATGGGCAACTCTGCCTGCGATGCTCGCTCCTCTGAGCAGGATATTAGAGAGGCATTAGTTAAAACCAGAGCTGTAGATGTTATGGTGGCGGTTGGTCAAAATATGTTTTATACGGTTACGCTGCCATGCATGCTCTGGTTTTTAGATAAAGGAAAAGTTAATTCTAGTAGGTCAGACAGCATACTTTTTATTGACGCCCGTCACATATATAGGCAGTTAGATCGCACCCATCGGGATTGGACTTTGCCGCAAATTGAGTTTATAGCAAATATTGCAAGGCTATATCGCGGTGAAACTATAGATGAGGTGAAGTGTTCTGCAGATTCAATCTTGAAGCTTAAGGAAGTTTTTGGAAATGACTTAGCATATAAAGACGTGGTTGGGTTATGTAAGGCAACCTCGTTAACCGAAATTGAAACTCAGAATTGGTCGCTCAATCCAGGACGATACGTGGGCACATTACCAGGCGAGGAGATAAGTGATGAAGATTTTAAAAGCAAAATTATGGAGCTAAGCGCTCAATTTGATTCTCTTACTTTGGAAGCCCATTTATTGGAGCAATCCATTACTCTAAATATGGCTGAAATTTTGGGGTCATAGGAATGTATAAATGGAAGCTTGGGCGGCTTGCAGATGTCGCACAGATTTTTTCTGGATTTGCATTTAAAACTAGCGATCTAGGAGAGAATGGTGTGCCAGTAATAAAAATTGGCAACATCCAAAAAAAACTGGTTATTGAGAAGTGTAAGGATCACATAGATCCATCCCTAATCACACCGCGGATGAAGCGCTATTTCTTAAATGCCGAAGACACACTTGTAGCAATGACGGGAGCGGGAAGCGTTGGCAGAGTTGGGAAGATGCATAGTGTTAAGAGCAGCTTTCTCGTAAATCAGCGTGTTGCAATTGTTCGGCCCGATTTAAACATTTGCGATCCAAGTTATATTTATTATGCATTATCAGAGAATTCAGTCGAAGAAAGACTGTACGGCCTAGGTTTAGGTGCGGGCCAGCCAAATATAAGTGCGGCACAAATAGGTGGAGTAGAAATTCCCCTGCCTTCCATGGCTTTCCAGAAAAAGATTTCACAAATTCTTTCTAATTACGACGCATTAATTGACAATAATTCACGACGAATAATAGTGCTGGAATCTATAGCTTTAAGCTTTTACCGAGAATTTTTTGTCAACTACCAAATTCCGAGTAGAGCCGATTTGTCCTTTGTGGACTCAGAAGCGGGAAGGATACCTGTTGGATGGACGGTTTTGGATGTCAAAAGTATCGCAGGCTTAATTTCTCGTGGCCCGAGCTTGTCTTATGTTGAAAGTGATGGCGTGCCTGTGGTAAACCAAAAATGTATAAGAAATGGCGAAATTGAAATGCAGGCAATACAGTATGCCGCCCCTCTATCAAGTAGAAAATCCCATCTTTATTTGGAGATGTATGATGTCTTGATAAATTCAATGGGGGTAGGAACCCTTGGTAGAGTCTCAAGAAATTTATCAATCCAAGATTTAACAATTATTCATAACTGCATAACCGTTGTTAGGGCAAAACCTGGCGAGCCTTATTCAGCCTTTCTCTATTATCGACTCAGTGAGCAACAACGACATTTCGAGTCTCTTGGCATTGGGGCAACAGGTCAAACATCACTACGCATTGAAACAATTGAAGATCTAAAAGTTGCCGTACCACCATTAGAAATTCTTAGTAAGTTTGAAGAAATTGTTATTCCTATATGGCAAGAAATTGGCCTCTTAAAACGAATGAATTCAAATTTGCTGGAAACAAAAGATCTTTTGCGACCACGTCTGTTGTCAGGTCAAGTTGAACTCATGGTGGGTGAATAAATGAGTTCTCATTCTTACTCTGAAGATCAGTTAATTGAGCAGCCGGCCATAGCATTATTTAATACTCTTGGGTGGGAAACAATAAGCGCTAGTGATGAGATATTTGGAGCAGGTGGAACTCTAGGCCGACAGACTAAAGGTGACGTAGTTCTTACAAGAATTTTAGAAGCGTGCTTAATCCGGTTGAATCCATCTGATTTGCCCTTGTCAGCAATTTCTTCTGCAATTGATGAAATTACAAGGGATCGATCTGCAATGAATTCTGTTACAGCAAACCGTGAATTATATGAATTGCTTAAAGAGGGTGTCCCTATATCTATTGCCGATGAAAAATACGGAGGACAAACAATAGTTAGAGTAAAGATTATTAATTGGGCAAATCCTGAAGAAAATAATTTTTTGTTAGTTAGCCAATTAAGCATAACTGGCCAGCTATATACCTGTCGGCCGGATTTAGTTGGATTTGTTAATGGGCTGCCGCTAGTTGTGATAGAGCTAAAAAAACCAGGAGTTCCTGCAAAAAGTGCATTTGATGAAAATCTAACCCATTATAAAAATCAAATTCCAAATTTGTTTTGGTACAACGCGTTAATGGTAGCCTCTAATGGTTCTGATAGTAGAGTGGGTTCGTTGACCGCTGACTGGGAGCGCTGGTTCGAGTGGAAGCGGATCAAGCATGAAGGGGAGGCGAGGCGAGTTTCGCTTGAGGTAATGCTTCGAGGTATTTGTGATAAAGGACGACTTCTAGATTTGGTAGAAAACTTTACCCTATTTTCCGAGCATAAAGCAGGCTTAATAAAAATTCTCGGTCAGAATCATCAATTTATTGGCGTTAACAATGCAATTACATCAATGCTTAAGGCTCGTGAATTAGGCCACGGTAGAGGGGGTGTTTTTTGGCAAACTCAAGGCAGCGGGAAAAGTTACTCTATGGTCTTCTTTGCTCAAAAGATACTAAGAAAGCTAGTTGGTAATTGGACATTTGCTGTCGTTACAGATCGAATAGAGTTGGATAATCAGATCGCCGGCACCTTTAAATCGGTAGGAGCAGTTACTGAAGCCGAGAGTCATAAATGTCATGCTTCTAGCGGTTCGGAGCTAAGAGAATTGCTGCGAGGAAACCATCGATATATTTTTACCTTGGTTCAAAAATTCCAAACTCCAGATGTTCTATGCGAACGTTCTGACGTAATTGTCATGACTGATGAAGCACACCGAAGTCAATACGACACCTTAGCTCTCAATATGAGGTCGGCATTGCCTAATGCAATGTTTTTAGCGTTTACAGGTACGCCACTAATAGCGGGTGAAGAGAGAACAAAAGAAGTCTTTGGAGATTATGTTTCGATATACGATTTTCAACAGTCGGTTGAGGATGGAGCTACAGTTCCATTATTTTATGAAAATCGCACTCCTGAATTGCATCTTAGCAATCCAGATCTAAACGAAGATATATATCGTTTAATTGAAGAGGCCGAGCTAGACCCCGAACAAGAAGTAAGGTTGGAGCGTGAGCTTTCTAGGCAGTATCAAATTATTACTAGGGATGATAGATTGGAAGTTGTAGCTCGAGATATAGTCTCTCACTTTCTCGGACGGGGTTTTGTAGGCAAGGCTATGGTTGTTTCAATTGATAAAGCTACAGCCCTTAAGACGTATAACAAGGTTCAAAGCTCTTGGAAAGATGAGACAGCAAAAGTTAAAGAAGAAATCGAGCGGATAAAGAATATCCCTAGCGCGGGTGAAACAACAATATTACAGGCTCAGCGCGATATTCAATTAGTTGAATTAAGAAGACGATTGGATGTTCTAAAGACTACAGACATGGCTGTAATTGTTTCGCCAAGTCAAAATGAAATATCTAAAATGCATGATTTTGGCTTAGATATTGAGCCACATCGTAGACGCATGAATGATTCTCAGCCACCGCTAGATGAGCGTTTCAAGGATTCGAAAGATCCATTACGATTAGTATTTGTATGTGCAATGTGGCTAACTGGATTTGATGCTCCAAGTTGCTCTACGGTCTATTTGGATAAACCAATGCGAAATCACACATTGATGCAGACTATATCACGCGCCAATCGGGTTTTTCCAGATAAGCATAGCGGGATGATTGTTGACTATGCAAACGTATTTGCTTCTCTGGAAAAGGCATTGGCAATTTATGGTGCTGGTGGAGGCGGGACAAATCCAGTTAAAGATAAGCGCCAGTTGGTAAAAGATTTAAAAATTGCTATTAAGTCTTCCTCTATATTTTGTGAAAAAAGGAATGTAAGTCTAGAGAAAATAATTTCTTTACCAGATGGTAGTTTTGAAAGGTTGCAGAGTATTGAGGATGCAATTGATAGTCTTATATCTCCAGATTCGTTGCGTAGAGAGTTATTTGGCCATGAGCGCCTTGTTAGTACTTTATATAAAGCAATAAAGCCTGATCCAGCAGCATTAGAGTTTTTTAATATTGTCGTGTGCTTGTCTACGTTGGTCGAAGCAATCCGCGTACGCCTAAATCCAAATCCTTCAGATATTTCAAAGGTAATGGGTGGAATCAGTGATATTTTGGATGCATCTATTACTGGCTTGGCTATTCGTAAAGAAGGCCCTGCAGCCCTGGACCTATCCAAAATTAACTTTCAAGCGCTTGCACAAAAGTTTAAAGAGTCGACGCATAAAAATACTGACCTAGAGTCTCTTAAGGCGGCTATTGGTGCTAAGTTAGAAAAACTTATTAAAGTTAATAAAACAAGGGCAGATTTTTCTGAAAGGTTCGAAGAGTTGATTGAAAGCTACAACACTGGTAGTCGAACTATTGAAGAAATCTTTGCCGAGCTTCTAAGCTTCACTGGCACTTTGAATGCCGAAGAGGAGCGTCACGTTCGTGAGAATATGTCCGAGGAGGAATTAGTTATCTTCGATATCCTGACTAGGCCAGCCCCAAATTTAACTGATATTGAGAAGATGGAGGTAAAGAAGGTGTCGCGTGAATTGCTCGCAAAATTAAAAAATTTGTTGGTATTAAATTGGCGCCAGAAAGAAATCGCTAGATCTCAGTTAAAGTTAGCCATTCAAAATACTTTGGACGATGGATTGCCTGAATCTTACTCAAAAGAGTTATATCAAGATAAATGCACCGCAATGTTTGAGCATATTTATGAGATCTATCCAGAGGCTAATAGGCTATCTCAAGGCTATACGACCTAATTTGTTAATCAAATTATTCTGGATGGTAATTTTTAATCATCATATGTATAAAAATTATAAAAACTAATTAATGTCTATATGAGTAATAGAGCATTTTCAAATCTAGTGGTTGACATACTTGCTACTAGTAGCTCAAGTAAAGATTTTCAAGATGAAATTTCTCTTGGCGATAAATTGTATGACGAGTATTCCTCTCGGTTTCTGTCCAATTTTGTTGGACTATCTAGCTCAAAAGGAAAATTAGTCACTGTATTTTATAGGGGTAGGCGTGCAATTTTTAGCATTGAGAAGCAAAGAACATCGTTAAAGATAACTTTCAACGCCAAATTAGGCGCATTAACCGATAAAAGTGGATTGTTACGAGATGTCTCTAAAATTGGGCACTGGGGTAATGGCGATTATCAAATTAAATTAAACAATATAGATTACCTCGACTATTGTTGCGATTTAATTAAGCAGATATATTAAATTTACTATCGCAACATTCATAGCTGTTATTAAGTTTTTAAAGAATATAGTTACTAATGCTAGCTTAAGGAATGCAAAAAATTATTTTGTTAGTCTAAAACTAAATGTAGACAAGTAAGGGGTAGACTGCAACTTATATAAGGTGACAAATGAGACCATTTACATTAGAAGTGTTTGTGCCATCCGGCGATCCTGATGGCGTATTAGTAGCCTCAATGAATAATTGGCTTGGTAAAGCCACGATATTTCCACGCGGACTAATTGGCGAGGTTAAGGGTCGAAAAGAGTTTCAACAACCTGGCGTCTATATATTGATTGGTGGCGGAAGAATTTACATTGGCGAAGGCGATCCCGTTGGCCCGCGTCTTGAATCTCATGTTCGTCAAAAAGAGTTTTGGAAAAAGGCAATATTTTTTAATTCAGAGGCTGGCCGCTTAAATAAAGCCCACGTTCAGCATCTTGAATCAAGACTTGTACAGTTGGCTAAAGAGTCAGGTCGTGCAGCATTAGAAAATGGCAATATGCCTATAGCCCCAGCCTTATCAGAATCAGAATATGCTTTTGCTGAAAACTTCCTTAATGACATCCTCTTAATACTGCCTTTGCTCGGATTTCACCAGCTTGATATAGGAGAAGAAGGCGATGCTATAGCCCAGGAGGATGATCAGTCTGATATAGCTGATAGTACTGAGGGTAAAAAAGCTGCCCTTTATTCATCTTTACCCAAGGGGATGGAATTTAAGATGGATTATAAGAATTTAGATTCCACACTAGAAATAGTAGATGGTGGCGTCATGGTGAAAAAGGGTAGTCAAGTAATGGAGCCCGTATTCCCTACATTTGAACTTCAAAGCCCTGCTTATGCTGGGCAAAGACGCCAATTAGTTGAGTCGGGAATCATTAAAGCTCAAGATGGTAGGGCGTTTTTTACAGAAGACCAATTTTTCTCCTCTGGATCTGC
>CANJHO010000126.1 GCA_947474165.1 Legionellaceae bacterium | reverse complement strand
TTTTGTTTCTTGTCGCACTCCTTCTTTCTAGAGCGCCCACACAGTTTGTCTTCCATCTTCTTAATGAACTTAGCCCCGAAGGCGTGCTGCGTATTCTACTCATCTCACACTGCTTGTCAAACACTTTTTGCACATATTTTTGTTTTAGTCACATCGTCGTCTTAATCTGTTGACTTAAAGCCTATTTAAGCTCACCACACCCTGGTCATTTATGTGCTATTATTAGCTATATTGGTTTGTTTTATGCTAAGTGGAGAATGGATATGTCTAAAGACAAGATGACCCTTGGCGGAATTGGAAAATCATTGAAAGAAAATGCCCTCAAATTGAAGCAAAATGTTGGTAAATTGATACAAAAGGAAGAACCAGACTCAAAGAAACCAACGCCAGTCAAATTAGATAACCCTTTTGTTCGCAGTCAAACAGCATTTAATCAGAAGATTGGGTTAATTGATTTTTTATCGAAATGGCATGATAGAAAATCAATCAATCAAAATGCATCAAACTTTAGCTTAATTGAAGACAATATCCATACTATTGATCTGGCACACCAAACCGTTGTTAGGCAAATGGAGGGAAGAAATAAATTTGTTCAAGAATATATTCGCCTGAGTGAGGCCATTCATCAGATTTGCCCAGATATCAAAAAGTTCAATAAGTTAAATAAAAATAACAAAGAACAACTTCTTAAACTTATTACAACGCTTAACCCAGGAATTTTAATTGCAGATGTAAAAAGTTTAGGCTTCTATCATATTTCGAAAGCTGAAGAAGCGGTAGTTAGACGTCTAGAAGAATGGGATAAACGAGATTTACCACTCTTAGAAGCAGAACAAAAGGAAATCATTGCCGCAAATGAACAAATTGCCGAATACCTTGGTGAGACATCCTATGCCAATAATGAAGAAACCCTTGAATCTGAATTAGACCTTAAAAAATATCAAAAAAAAGTGAAATCCCTTGATGAAGACATTTTAATTTTAGCAGAAGCAATTTCCAATCATCTCCTCACAATGAAACCCTCATACTTTGTTGAAGAAAAGGAAATCCTTCAATTTCATGAAAACATTGCCCTGCTCAACCAGGAAGTAGAACGCATTGTAAGCAAGAGAAGGCATGATCTAGCACGCTACAATGATCCTTTAGCCGCCATTCAAATCCCTTCTGAAACCGTTCGTTTTCATGCCGACATTACAAGTGCTAGGAAGATGAGAGAAAATCTAAATCAAGTTCTGAAAATTTTATTTAAGAAAAATGATGACCCTCACACGGCTATCTTAGAAGCAAAGGAAAAACTTCAAGAACCTGAGTCATCTAAATTCCCACAACCCTCATTACTGATTGAGACATCGCTTGAAGAAATGCAACCTGATATCCCATTCTATTCAGATATACCACTAGATATATCCACTAATCCTGAAAATATCGCTACAACATCATTAGACCCAGTCCATACGCCAGATATTACTCAAGATGCTATCCAATTAGATGAAAATATCCCTCCGGCTATGGTAATGGATCCTAAAAGCTTTGCTGATATGACTTTTGCCCCTGTAGAAACTCCTAAGTTAGATGACCAATTGATTTCCAATATACCGGATAACTCGCCTCCTAATTCTAATCCGATTCCAGAAGCGCCAGTAGTTGTTGACTCTTTGTTAGAAGATGAGCGCATGGCAAAGCGTGCGCAAGAAAAATCTTTTAGAAAAGAATCCCCAGCTGTAAAGATCATGGAGTTGATGCTAGCGTTAATAAAAACTGAGATGAATCGTGTTGGCGATACGGATGAAAGACACAGCATTCTTGATGTGTTGCAAAAAGGGTTAAACCACGAAGTGATCCAATATACCGATTTAAATATAGAAATCGCTCCATTTGTAACCAATTCAATAGAAAAAATCAATTCTCAGATTACACCAGATAACTTGTCAAAACTTTCAGAAAAAAGAGGCCCATTCATTAGCTTTATCCGTTCATTATTAACCCCTATCAATCGACTGATATCACTCCTTGGCTTTCAACCGTTTAACCCCGGTTTTCTTAGCAATCCGATTGGAAAACAATTACAAACTGAGGCATCTAAGGCGAGAAATCAGTTAACATTATCTTTAGCTGAGGCGGAAAATAACGCATCTAATTCGCCAGGACCTCCAGGTCAGTCGTAGCATCCAGGGTTTCATGCTGCAGCAGGACCAGCTTGGAGTGTAGCGCGCCTTTACACCCCATATATCCCCCTTCATTATTTTCCCAATAACACGGTGGCCAATAACACGGTGGCCAATAACACGGTGGCAAGGGATATATAATGCGAGTGGGTTTTTCTTGCAAGCCTGTCCTATTGCTCGGGGGCTGCTTTGTAAACAATTAGCAAGGAAACCATAGGTCCCTCAGGAGTCGTCAGAAGGGTATCTCAGATTTTTTGTTGGTACTAAGCAAGCCGCATTAACTCGACTTTAGCCATTTTTTAAAATGATTTAAATTCCGTCATTGCGAGTGAAACGAAGCAACCCAGAGGTTCGAAGAGAGCGATTTCATGTCTTATAGTTACTCACTTTGAACTCCTGGGTTGCTTCGTTTTACTCGCAATGACGGAATTGCAAAAAATGGCTAAAGTCGAGCTAGGGGTTTAAGGGGAAGTTGAAAACGATGTTCTGGATTTTTGAAATAGGCAACTAGCTGTTCTTCGATGAGCAGGCCTAATGGCCCTTGAGTTTTTTCCGTTAGTGCATTTGTAAATAAAGAGCGGTAAATATAATGCTCATCATAAGCAACTTCAAGCCCGCCTGCGGGTGTCTTGAAAGTAGAAACAATGAGCATTGAAAGGTGTAATCAATCGCCTTTTTTACCAGCTAATTTTTCTTTGATACGTGCAGCCCGGCCTGCCAAATTCCGCAGATAATACAGTTTAGCACGACGAACATCGCCGCGACGCTTAACCGTAATGCTGTCTACAACTGGACTGTAGGTTTGAAAAACACGTTCAACACCAACATTATGCGAAATCTTACGAACAGTAAACGCAGAATTCATGCCGCGATTTCGCTTTGCAATCACTATCCCTTCGAATGCTTGCAGGCGTTCACGAGCACCTTCTTTTACTTTAACCTGAACCAATACGGTATCACCTGGATTAAACTCAGGGATTTCTTTGCCTTGCATTTGCTCGGCGTTTATTTGATCAATAATGTTGCTCATGAGTCACTCCTAAAATGGACCGTTTGGGACTGTGAAAGAATATTTCGCAGCCCCTTATGTCTTGCATTTTCCTTCACAGGAATCAGCATGTTCTTGTTTATATTCGACAAGTAATTGCTTGTCCGTGTCATTTAACTGTAATTTTTCTAATAAATCCGGGCGCTTTAACCAAGTAACACCCAAGGATTGCTTTCTACGCCACCGCTCAATATCACGATGGTTCCCGCCCATCAAGACAGCTGGAACACCAGCGCCATTCACCATGGCAGGCCTTGTGTAGTGCGGACAATCTAAAAGTCCGTTCATGAATGAATCTTGAATCGCAGAAGCCTGATGACCTAAGCAACCTGGCAACAAACGCACCATGGCGTCAATCAACACCATGGCGGCTAACTCACCACCACTCAAAACAAAATTCCCTAGCGACCATTCCTCATCCACATGATGCGCAATAATACGCTCATCAATGCCTTCATACCGACCCGCTATGAATAGCAGGGATTGTCCTTGTTCAGCCAGTTGATTTAAATCGGCCTGCTGAATTAATCTGCCTTGCGGACTTAAATAAATCGTCTTGCAAGTTGCTGGCATCGTTTGCTTTGCCGCGCGAATGGCCTCATCCAATGGCTCATACATCATGAGCATTCCTGGCCCACCGCCATAAGGTTTATCATCCACTTGACGGTAAGGTCTACTGGCCCATTCACGTGGATTCCAATAATCTACCCGGGCGATGCCTTGCTCTATTGCACGCCCCGTTACGCCATATTGAAGGCCATGAAAAATTTCAGGTAGTAAGCTAATCACCCCAAAATGCAGCATCGATTAAAAATCCACATCCCAATCAACGGTGATTACCCGTTGAGTATCGTTTATCTCCACCACGACGGCGCCAGGCAAATACGGGATCAAGTGGCGCTTTTCGCCCACGACCACCATGACATCATTGGCTCCAGTGGGCATAATTTCTGTTACTGCACCTAAAGCCACGCCTTCTTGGGTCAGAACATCCATTCCAATTAACTGATGCCAATAATATTCACCTTGCTGAAGCGGCGGAAGCTGGTGTCGTTTAACGGCAATGTCAATGTTCGTCAAACGGGCCACGTCTTCACGGGATTGATAGCCTTCAACCTGCGTTATAATAGACTTATTATTCATTTCAAGGTGGGGCAACTTTAATGGCACCCACTGATGATTGATATTCGCATGCCAATCCGTATAACTTAAAATGTTGTCACGAGGCTCCGTAAAGGAAATAACTGTGACAAGGCCTTTTATCCCATGAGGGCGACCAAATCGGCCTATAATAACCCAATCGTTATTGTTATCCACGTTAAGCTGCAACAGAACCTTTGTTAAATTCTTTGGTCAATGCCCTTACTCGATCAGACAACTGCGCACCAACACTTTGCCAATGGGCCAATTTGTCAGTTTCTAAGTGCAAGCGAATTTCTTGTCCGCGTGCAATGGGATTGAAATAGCCAATATTCTCGATGTAGTTCCCATCGCGACGTCTGCGGCTATCAGTTACAACAATGTGATAGAAAGGACGCTTCTTAGCGCCAGCTCGTGATAAACGTATAACGACCATTATTTGTGCCTCAACTTTTGTAAAAATGCCGTGTATTGTACGAAAATTAGTTGGGTATTGGAAGGGCTTCCGGTGAATTAGTTAGTGCTGTCGCATTGAAATTCGTAAAACACAGGCTGAGCCTTGGTTCAGGCGTTCGGCCAAGGTCACAAACCACAAGGCTCCAGGAAGCTTGTTAGCCCGGATGAATGATATTGCGCGCAGTATCATTCTTATTATTTAAAATCATCCGGCAACATTCCCTTCATACCAGCCATACCGGCCATACCACCCATCCCACGCATCATTTGTTTCATTCCACCCGGCTTTGTGAATTTTTTCATCATTTTTTGCATCTGCTGATATTGCTTGAGAAGCCGGTTAACATCTTGTATTTCTGTACCAGACCCCATAGCAATTCGCCGTTTACGCGAACCAATGATGATTTTGGGAATGCGCCGCTCTTTCATGGTCATGGAGTTGATAATCGCGATGGTTTGCACTAACGCTTTATCGTTGACCTGACCCATAGCCTTTTGAGGCATTTGACTCATCCCAGGCAATTTACTCATCATGCCACTGATGCCACCCATATTGCTCATTTGTAACAATTGTTGTTTGAAGTCATCTAAATCGAAGCCTTTGCCTTTTTTTAGCTTTTTCGCGAGTTTTTCGCTAGCGACTTTGTCTGTTTTACGTTCAACATCCTCAATTAAGGTCAGAATATCGCCCATGTCCAAAATGCGCGAGGCAACACGCTCAGGATGGAAGGGCTCCAGGGCGTCTATTTTCTCACCGTGCCCCATAAATTTGATGGGTTGACCTGTAATATGTCGAACGGACAACGCAGCACCACCACGTGCATCGCCATCTGTTTTCGTTAAAATAATCCCAGTGAGAGGCAAAGCCTCATGAAACGCCTTGGCAGTATTGGCGGCATCTTGACCCGTCATGCTGTCAACGACAAAGAGTGTTTCGATGGGCTTAATGGCCTGATGTAAGGCCTTGATTTCGGCCATCATGTCGTTATCGATGTGTAAACGCCCTGCTGTATCAATAATAACAATATCCATAAACTGCTTTTTGGCACTTGCTAGGGCATTATTGGCAATCGTGATGGGTAGATCGGTCGATGTGGAGGGGAAAAAGGCAACATCCACTTCAGCTGCCAATATTTTTAATTGTTCGATTGCAGCAGGCCTGTAAACATCCACGCTCACTAACATGACTTTCTTTTTTTCAGTTTCTTTCAGATATCGCGCCAACTTCGCTGCAGTGGTGGTTTTACCTGAGCCCTGCAAACCCGCCATTAAAAAAACAGCTGGGGGTTGGGTTTTTAAATTTAATTCTGAACGGGTGTCACCCATGATATGAATTAACTCATCATGAACGATTTTAACCAGCGCTTGATCTGGATTTAAACTGGTCATGACTTCCTGACCCAGCGCCTTTTGCTTGATATGCTCAATGAATTCTTTAATAACAGGCAGTGCCACGTCCGCTTCGAGCAATGATAAACGAAGCTCTCGCAAGGCCTCATGCATGTTGGTTTCGGTAAGACGGCCTTTCCCACTTAAGTTTTTAAATGTTCGGGATAAGCGCTCAGTTAAATTTTCAAACATGAAATCTACCTCGTGGTTCAACCATACTGCGCAGGGGCAGTATAGATTCAAGTATCCTTTAAAAGGTCAACATTATAACATAGAATCGTGGCTACCTAGAAAAGAAAAACAAATAAAACAAGCTTAAATAAAGCGCATATTTAGTGAGATAATAAAGTCTTGTATTATAATTCTTGAGCCATTTGCCCATTAAACGAATTTGATAAAGGTATTTAAACACTTTATTAATCGAACCCACCTGCTCATCGGGTAGATTCTTACTGGAAGCGGCTTTCATCACCGTGGCACTAAATAACTGATTAAATTTCGTGGCGATGATATTGGTTAATGGGCGCCTGATGTCACAAAAAAGAATAATACGGTCTTGAGAGGTCTTGTTTTCAGCTCGGTGAACATAGGTTTCATCAAATAATACCGCCTCTCCATCTTTCCAAAAATAAGGTTTCCCATCGACATAAATACAACAATCCTTAGAATTAGGGGTAATTAACCCTAGATGATAACGCAGTGATCCCGCATAAGGATCGCGATGTTCAAATAAAAAACTATCTTTAGGCAATAATGCAAACATGGCTGCATTAATGTTAGGTATGCGCTGAATCAATGCCAATGTTTTAGGACACAGCATTTCTGCAGATTGTAAGGGCTTTTGATACCACTTTAAATAAAAACGCTTCCATCCTCGACGAAAAAACGAATTAAAACCAATGTCATCATATTTTTCTGAAGCCGTAATATAACCTTTTTCGTACAAAACCTCTGCTTCATCGCGTATCATTTCCCACTGTTCCGCTAATATTTTTAACTCAGGGAAGCTTTTGAGATCGAGATAAGGCGTTCTTGGGACAGACGAAAAAAGATACATAATGGCATTAATTGGCGCTATAAAACTAGAATGATCGGTTAGCTGGCGTAAAGGTTTTAGTCGAACTTGGCCCCGAAAATGAATATAAGCAATAGAGCCAATATAGCTCATCAGCAGCAATGATTTGAAACTTACAATAGAAAGGAATGTCATATCAATCTCAGTCAGGTTAGGACAGGGCTAAATCATGTGTGATTAAAATAAAACCATATTCTTTAAGCCCAGGATCTTTTGATTATTTTATAAACACGCTAACCACATCCATGTCGCTCTTGAAAGGCATCCATGCCTTTCAAAGGTTTATAAAATAATCAAAAGATCCTGGGCTTAAAGAATATAGTTTTATTTTAATCACACATGATTTAGCCCTGCAGGTTAGGATACGCACTAAGCTATAATTCAACAGAAGCTATATTTTAAGGGTCAATTTGTCAAGGGCTGAAATTTTTTATTCTCAATCTGCTGGATAAAGCCCAGTGCCTCATCAACATTGAATCCTCGGGTTGGCATCCTAGCTTGCATGCATCTTTAAACGATTTTATTGGGCGAAAATGCTCAGATTAGCGGTGCTAGTCCTGCGCTTTTTGCCCAATAAAATCGTTTAAATCTGAACGCAAT